>QMXQ01000055.1 GCA_003662205.1 Candidatus Bathyarchaeota archaeon | reverse complement strand
GCTATCTTCACCGCCCGCCCCTCCCTCCGGCTCGTCGGAGGCGCCTCCATGTGGAGCCACTCGCGGGAGGTGTGCCTCGGCTTGACCTCCTCGCGGAATATCCGCCACTCTAGGGGCGTCGGCTCTCGCTTAACGAGTTCGACATCGAGGAGTTCCTGGAAGGCGTCGGCGTATGTTCTTTTCACCTCTTCAGCAGGGGGTGCGCGCCCGAGCTCCCGCTGGAGGTTGGAGACCCAGTCCCTCATGCTCTTCGCCATCTTGTCCCTGAATTTCTCGTCGGGAACCCGGAGCACCCGGGCCATCATCTCGTAGTCCAGGTCAAGGATGACGTTCCCCACCAGTATGGAGGCGGACCCGTGCATGCCGGCGCCGTTCCCAGATATCTTCCGGCCCTCGACGACGACGTCGTTCAGGGGCTTGAACTTCGCCGCGACGCCCAGCCTCCGGTACGTCTCCACGGTGACGGCGAGGAGCCTCTCAAACATCTCCTCCACGTCCCGCGGGACCACGGGGGTGTCCTTCGCGATGATCTGATAGAAGACCTGGTCCCCGTCGAGGTATGTGGCCCCGCCGCCTTGGCTACGCCTGATGACGGGGAGCCCTTTCTCTCTGCAGAAGTCGAGGTCGATCTCCCTCTCCAGATCTTGGTGGTATCCGAGGCAGACGTAGGGGGCGCCGGGCTGGAGTAGGATCAGGGTGTTCGGCGAGGCGCCCCGGTGGACCGTCTCGGCGACCGCCTCATAGAAGGTCTGCGCCACCAGGGGCTCAGGGTGGCCGAGGTCTATGAACCCCCATCGCTCCATGGGTTCAACCGCCATAAAAAAGGGGTGAGGAGGTCAGACGCCGTGCTTGGCCTTCTCTTCCTTCAGCCAGGCCTCCAGCGTGACCTTATCCGAGCCCTTGATCAGGTCCTTGAGCTCCGCCTCTAGGGCCGTCGGCTCGATGACGGCGATCCAGCCCCTGCCGTAGGGGTCCTCGTTGATGAGGGACGGCTTCTTCAGAACCTCCTCGTTGATCTCCACGATCTTCCCCGAGACCGGCGCCTTCAGCGGCCCAACCCATTTCCCGCTCTCAACTGTGCCCAGGGTCTTCCCCGCCTTGACGGAGCGCCCCACCCTCCGGGTGTTCAGGTTGACGAGCTTCCCCGCCGCCTCCTGGGCCCAGTCGTTGTATCCGACCCGGACCTTCCCGTCCTCAACCTTGACCCACATGTGGTCCCTGTGGTAATAGAGGTCCTCCGGGAACTCGTTTCCGTTGATCTTGACCATGCCTCTCACCGGTACACCTACACATACCCTCAGACGTTTTATTAACCCTTATGTTCGACTCCGACTCAGGCGAAGAGCATCTGGTCGAGGGTGAAGGCGAAGAGGACTATCACGATGTGGGGTGCCGTCAGCTTGAACAGCCACCAGCCTGCCCGGTTCGACCCCGTCCTGTAGAACCGTAGGCCCGCCGCCATCAGGGGCGCGTTGATGAGGGAGACGCCGAGGGCGTAGACCGGCGATCTCGTCCAGGGGACGAGGAGGTAGGAGGAGGAGATCAGCAGGGCGAGGGCCGCCAGGATGCCGTGGACCGCCCTCTTGGGGTGGAGGACGGCGGGGAGCATCGGCACCCCAACCCTGAGGTAGTCCTTCGAGTAGGCGTAGGCGAGGCTCCAGAGGTGGAGGGGCCCCCAGATGGCGACGAGGAGCCCCATCATCAGGCCCACGGGGTAGAGGGGCGACCCTCCCATGTACCAGCCGAACCACGCGGGTGCGGCGACGCTGGGCGCGGTGGCGAGCACGTTCAGGCTCGTCCTCCGCTTGAGGAGCACCGTGTAGACGAGCAGGTAGAACCCGGCGCCCCCCGCGAAGAGGAGGAAGGGGATGGGGCCCAGGTAGAGGGAGATGCCCGACGCCGCAGCCAGAAGCACGGCGCTGAAGGTGAGGGCTTCCCACGGCCCGATGGTGCCCAGGACGAGGGGGCGACCCCAGGTCCTCGCCATCAGGGCGTCGATGTCCCTGTCGACGTAGCAGTTGAGGGCGTTGGCGCCGCTGACGGCGGCCATCACGGCGGCGAAGCCGAGCAGGAACGGGCTCAGCTCCAGGGAGCCCCCGCCCCTGTACGCGTAGGAGCCGAGGAAGGAGGCGACGTAGAGGGCCAGCATGGCGAGGAGGATCTTGGGCTTGAGGAGCACCCCGTACTCGTAGGCTCTCTGCATGGAGACACCCTTAAAGTAGGCCCAGCTGCCTCGCGGCGAGCTCCATGATATCCAGGACCTCGATGTCGCTCTCCGACGCCCTGACGCCGTCCACGAAGGCGAGCTTGCAGGCGGGGCACGCCGAGGTCAGGACCTCAGCCCCCAGGGCGGCGGCCTGCCCCAGCCTCCGCTTCACGATGGCGAGCCTGAGGTCGTTGTTCGCGGCCTGCAGCAGCCCCCCGCCGCCGCAGCATCGGACGTCCATCCCGTGCTCGGGCAGCTCGATGTAGTCCCCGACCAGGTATTTGAGCACTTCCCTCGGCGCGTCTATGACGCCGCCGAGCCGGGAGAGCTCGCAGGGGTCGTGGTAGGCGACCTTCCCCCGGAAGGGTTCGGGCTTCAGTTCCCCCGAGGCGAGCTTATCCCTTAGGTACTCGACGGCGTGGATGATCCTGAAGCGCGGGCTTCTCCCGAGGAGCTTGGGGTACTCCCACTTGAAGACGCGGAAGCAGCCGGCGCACCCCGTGATGACCGTCTTGACGCCCCTCGCCTCGAGGGCCTCGACGTTGTGCTCGGCGAACTCTCTGGCGCCCTCCTCGTTCCCCGCTAGGAGGAGGGGGCTCCCGCAGCACCACTCGTCCTCGCCGAGGAGGGTCCAGTCCTCCCCGAGCTGGTTGAGGATGCTGGCGATGGAGTAGGCGACCTCGTGGTTCGCGCCCTTGAAGGCGGTGGTGCAGCCGACGAAGTAGGCGACTTCGGCCCGGTCCTTCTCGGGCACCTCCTCTAGGTCTGTGTAGTCCGCCCAGTCGAGGCGCATGTCGGCGTCGAGGCCGTAGGGGTTCTGGTTCTCCTCAAGCATCTCGTCGAGCATCCTCACGTTGGGGAGGGTGCCGCCGAGCGCGTATACGAGCTCTCTCACCCGGGTCCAGAGCTCGTGGGTCTGGAGACCGAAGGGACAGGTCTCCATGCACCGACCGCAGAGGGTGCAGTTGAAGGCGCTCTCGGCGAGGTCGGAGACCTCCTCCGCCGTCACCGGTCGGGGCCCGAGGAGGCGGGCCCACAGCCCGAACTGCTTGTTGACGAGCCTCGCCGTCTTCGACGATCTGACGCCGGGGGCGTAGTTGGGGACCTTGGATTCGGCGTATGCCGGGCACTTCTCGGTGCAGAGGGCGCAGTGGGCGCAGGTGTCGAGCTCCAGGAGCTGCCGCCGGGTGAAGCGGCCAAGCGCCTCCCGGGTCTTCCCGGCTTCCAGCTTAGATGCCATACTCCGCCCTCCTTGAGCCGTATAGGGCCGAGGTGATCACCCCGCTGAAGATGTGGACGAGCTTGCTGAAGGGGATGTACATGACGAAGAGCTGTGTGAAGAGGACGTGGAGGAAGAACCAGTGGAAGGACGGGACCTTCTCCAGGTGGAGGACGATGAGACCGGGGATGAAGACGACGCTGTAGGTCTCGGGCGGGATCGCCTCCGGGGGAAATATCCGCATCCCCTGGCCCAGGATGGTGGTGATGAGGAGGAGGACCAGGGCGAGGTAGTCGTTGGGGAGGCTGAGGAGCTGCCGCCCCTCAAGCACGCCCCGGCGGATGAGGAGGAGGACCTGGGTCGCGATGAAGAGCCAGCCCATGTAGATGGGGAGAACCTCAACCATGAACTCCGCCACCCACTCGCCCAGCGGGGCGAACATCTCCGCCGACCAGAGGTGGAACCCCCTCATGTGGCCGAAGAGGATGCCCCCGGCGGCGACGTGGAACAGGAAGAGGATGAGCCACGTCACCTTGTCAGACTTGAAGGTCTTCCTGAAGAGGACGACATCGAGGACGACGTATTTGACGGCGGCGAAAACTGAAACCGGCCTCTTCCCCGGGTCCCTAGGGGCCGACAGCCACCGGGCCGCCCTCAGGGCGACGCCGAGGAGGAAGACCGCGATGGTGATGTAGGGGAGCTTCTCGACGAAGAAGGGGTAGAGGATGTCGGTCAGGCCGCTCAACTGTGGACACGCTCCTCAGTTATTGAAGGCGGCGATTTTTAATTGTTTTGCACTAAGGGGGCCGCCGTGCTCGGCGCGGGCGCCCTCTGAAAGATTTAAATCTGTTCTGGTGTTAGTCTGTGGACGAGGGTCCGTAGCTCAGCAAGGTAGAGCGTCAGCCTCTTAAGCTGAGGGTCGAGGGTTCGAATCCCTCCGGACCCGCCACCTGTCTTTTACGATGAAGCTGCTGCAAAAGCTGCGAGGTTCCAACCGTGGCCGCTCGACTTCAGGTCACCTTGATGGTTATGGCTCCTGCCTCGCAGTTTTTCTGGCACTCCAGGCAGGCGGCGCAACTGTGGGGGTTGGCGACGATGGGTGCGTCGTCGAGCCACTCCAAGACGCCGTAGCTGCACGACCTGACACATCTCTTGCAACCCGTGCATCTGTCGTAGTCGATCTCTACGCGGACCGTCATTCCCTCCTATTCAGGGGGAAGAAAAAAGGAGATAAACCTTCCCGAAAGGGGCGGAGGCGCTCATAGCTTCCCTATGTACCTCAGCGCCGCTTTCAGCTCCTCCCTCTGGTATTCGTTTGGCGACCTCTGGGGCGGCAGCCCCCGGTCAGAGCTGATGACTCCCATCCACTTCAGGGCGAGCCTGTGAGCCCACTGCCAGCACTCATAGAACGCGCAGTCGGTCCAGGGCAGTAGCTTCTCGTACCAGTATCGGTGGGCGGCCTCCACCTCGCCCCTCTGGACCAGCCTCAGCAGCTCCACGTTCTCCCTGGGGAGGACGGCGGCAACGGCGGTCATGATGCCGCTGCACCCAAGGAGGAGGTACCGCAGGGTCCAACTGTCGGCCCCGCAGAACTTGTACACCCGCTCCCCCAGAGCCTCATTCAGCGCCTGCAGCTTCCCGACGCTCCTGAAGGCGTACTTCATGTAACGGATGCGCCCCTCGTCTGCCAGCCTCTCCGTCACCTCCAGCGGTATCGGATCGCCCGATCGCTCGTAGGGGACGACGTCGATCTCAACGGCGTCGGTCATGCTCCCGAAGTGGCTGTAGAGCTGAGCATCGTTGTAGGGACCGAACCCTACGGGCTTGAAGGCGAGGACGGCGTCGGCCCCCCAGCTCCTCCGCCTCCCTACACAGCTCGACGGCCTGGGCCGTCCCCATGGCGGCGCACCCGACGAGGACTGGCCCTCTCCCCCTCATCTGGTCTATGGTCGTCTCGACGAGCCTCCTCCAGGTCCCATGAGGCATGAGATATCCCTCTCCGATGGCAGCGGCGCATCCGACACCATGACACCCGTTCTCCATGCAGTAGTCAACCAAGGCGCGGACCCCCTCCTCGTCCAGCGCCTCCTCGGTCATTGGTGTCGGGATGAGGGACATCACGCCCTTGAGCTCCCTCAAATCATCACCGACGGAGAAGGGGCACTTCCTGCTTATGGCTTTAAGCCTCGCGCTCCGTTTGTCCCTTAAACATCAGGTAGAAGGACGCCGCGGTCGCCGCGTAGAGGGCAATGCTGAGGTATCCGGGGAGGTTCAGCGAGGTGGCCATCAGCATGCCGCCGAGGGCTGATCCGGCCCCGCGGGGCAGCATATTCGCGATGGTGGCGACGCTGCTGACGGTCGCCCGCTCCTCGTCCTTCGTCATCTTCATCATCAGGGAGTTCATCAGCGTCATGTAAATGTTGATGAATCCGCTTCGCGCTACGTAGGAGGCGGCGGCGAGGGGGTAGGCGGGGGCCAGCACGGTCCCCAGGTGGAGGGGTAGCGTCAGCCCCAGGCAGGTCAGTATGCCGCCGAAGGCTCCGAACCGCCGGGATATCCGGTGGGCAGCGAGGTTCGCCAGGGCCGCCACGACGTTGGTGGCGAAGAACATGGTGCCGATGGCGGCGGACTCGACGCTGAACTTGACGCTGAGGAAGTAGGTGAAAAGTTCTATGAACATCCCCGCCCCCAGGCCGAGGAGGGCGTTCAACGCGCCGAACCGGAGCATGACTCCCTTGGATTCGAGCCTGAAGCTGAAGCCCTGCGCATTGGGTCTATCCGGCTTCACCATGACTAGCAGCGTCGATATGACGACGAGCAGCATCGCGCCGCCCGCCATCAGGCTCCAGTAGGCCCGGGCCAGGGAGAGGCCGTACCACGACATCAGCGCCGGGGGGATGTATCCCAGCAGGCTGCCGGCCGCGCTCGACGCGAGGTTCAGGAAACCCATCAGGCTGAAGGCCTTGTCCATCTCCTCGTTCCTGAAGTACGAGGCGTACAGCGGCTGCATGAGCACGCTGAACGACGAGTTCCCCAGCCCCATGAGGCCGAAGGCGATGAGCAGCAGGGGGAAGCTCCGGGTCGTCAGCAGGAGGACGATGAAGAGGTCGTACGCGAGGCCACCGACGATCATCGCGTTCCTCCTCCCGAATCGGTCGCCGATGATCCCGAAGGGGATGGCGAAGACCGCGCTGCAGACCACGTTCGCCGTGAACATGAGGCCGATGGCCCTGGAGTCGAAGCCGACAGCCTTCAGGTAGAGCTGGATGACGTAGCCGATGCTGCCGCCGAAGAGGCCTCCGGCCGTCGCCATCGCCAGCAGCATCTTCGCGTCCCGTCCCAGCCCCTCGGGAACCGAGATCAGACCCATTTCAGATTCTCCAGCCGCGCTTGACGCCGTCCGATAAGCCTGAGGCCTGATAAAGGGGCATAAACATGGTGGCAAAACCTGTCCACATCTTGATCACCTACCTCCCGCGTGCATCCTCCATCGAACACGACATGGCATCGAGGGATGGGTTTTAAGCTCGACTCACCTCGGGGACTCTCATCGGATCATCACAAGTTGTGAGCTGCGGGGACGAGCGCGACGCGTCGTGAATCATCTCTGCCATGAGGGCTACTCCTCCTTCTCCTCGGGCTCCTTGACGAAGAGGAGGGCCAGCAGGAAGGGGGGCACGACGAAGACGAGCTGGAGGAGGAAGGGCGTCTGGTGGGAGATGCTCTCGTAGAGGACGCCGCCGATGAGCTGGCCGGCGGACATGGCGATGAGCCTGAAGAAGCTGCTGGAGCCGGCGACCTTTCCCCGGTGCTCCTTCGGGACGAGGTCGGCGTTGAGGGCGGAGGCGGCGGAGTAGAAGAGGATCTGCATCAGCCCGACGAGGGGCATGGCGACATATAGCCTGACGAGATCGCCATAGACGAACAGCAGCATCGCCATAACCATCAGCGGATAGGCGAGCAAAAGGGGCCGCCTCTTCCCGAACTTGTCGATGAGCTTCCCGCAGGGGATGGCCAGGGCTATCATGGACACGAACAGGGTGGTCATGATCAGGGACCAGTTGACGGGGCCTATCCCCAGGTCCTCGACGGCGTACAGCACGAAGATGGGCTGGATCATGGCGAGGGAGAACATCATGACAATATTGCTGAGGAAGAGCACGAACGCCGACCGCGGGACCTCCCTCCAGACCCTCAGGCTCTCCGAGATGGCGCGCGGATAGACGCTCAGGAGCTCGCGCCCGTCGATGCGCCGCGGCTCCCTTACCGTCTCCTTCAGCCTGAGCCGGAGGACGGCCGCTGCGAGGTAGGCCGCCACGACGAAGGCGTAGCCCATCCGCATGCTCGGGGCCAGTCCGAACCGGGCGTAGAGCAGTCCGGCGATCAGCGGCGCCGGCGTCGTCGAGACGCTTGTGATCAGGTTGATGATGGAGAACCCCATCCCCCTGTTCTCAGGGGGGAGGGAGTCCATGGTCATGGCCCTGAGGGCGGGGCTGTAGATCAGGCAGAGGTTGCTGATGATGGCCCCGAACATGAGGGCCCTCCAGTCGGGGGCGAACGCGTAGAAAACGTAGGAGAGGGCCACCCCGAAGGTCATGGTGGAGATGAGCCACTTCCGCCCATACTTGTCGGCGAGGTACCCGCCGGGGAACTGGACGAGGGCCTGGGAGATCATGGAGGCGAAGCCGATGAGGCCGATGGTCACCGCGGTGCCGCCGAGGGCTTTCACGTACAGCCCGTAGTATGTCCCGGGCATCTCCCCTGCGAAGTCCATGATGAGCCAGCTTATGACGAGGAGGAGGAAGTTCCCGCGGATGAAGGAGAACTCTGACGCGAGCCGAGAGAGGAGCCCCTTACGCTCCTGAGCAGCGGCCTTTGTGTCGGGCGGGGGCGTCTCCATTTTCATCGGCCTCGGATGCGCGTCGTGAGCCCCCGCCTACTCCCAGCCCGCCTCGATCTGGTGCGCGATCTGGTTCGCCATCCTGTAGGCCAGCCGCCCCGGTATGGTGATCAGGTAGCGGCCCCGCGCCTTCTCCTGGACGATCAGCCCCGCCTCCTCCAGAACGGCGAGGTGGCTGGAGAGGGTGCTCGCGCTTATCTTGGGGAGACGCTCCTGGAGATCGCTCGCGTACCGGCCTCCCGAGGAGAGCTCCTCAAGGATCCGGATCCTGTGCTCGTTGCCCAGCGCGCTCATGACGGCGGCAGCCCTCTTCGGGTCCACCCTGAGGGCCTTCCGCGGCCGCCGCCCCTTCCAGATCCTTATGCCGCGGGGGCCGATGAAGACGGACCGGTCGAGCTCCCCCGCCACCCCCGCCATGACGCTGTCCACGATGCTGGCGACGTAGTCGCTGATCCTCTCGCCGATGTCAACCCTCAGGG
>QMXQ01000054.1 GCA_003662205.1 Candidatus Bathyarchaeota archaeon | reverse complement strand
GTAGTAGATGTCGCTGAAGTTTACGGGCCTGAAGCTGAAGTCGGCGCCGTGGCTCCGCGCCAGCGCGTAGACCTCCCGGAACTCCCCGTAATTGTGGGGGGTGAGGGTCATGCCGACGGTCAGCCCGAGGCCGGGGTGTTCGCCTTTCAGGGCGGCGAGCCGCTCCAGGGTATCGACGGCCCTGGCGTAGCTGCCATCGACGCCCCTCATCGCGTCGTGGGTCTTCTCAATGCCGTCGATGGAGACGCTGATGCCGAGCCCCCGGCCGCCCAAGGTGGCCAGCATCTCGCGCATCGCCCGTTCGATGGTTTGGGGCGTCATGCCGTTGGTGGGGATCCAGAAGGTGCACCGTGGGAGGCTCTCGTGGATAGCGGCCACGATCTCGGGCAGGTCGGGCCTCATGAAAGGCTCGCTGCCGGTGAGCTGGATGGATGCGACGTCCCTCAGGAAACCTCGGTTCGACTCGAACAAGGCTCGTATCTCCTCTAGGCTCAGCTCGTCTCGGCCGGCGTCGGGCGTCTGCCAGATGTTGCAGGTCCGGCATCGGCTGTTGCATCGGTAGGTGACGGCGAAGTTGGCGATCATCCTCGGCCGGCTGGGAGCGCCGCCCATAAGGTTCTGCACGGCCGATGTGATCGCCTTCATCATAGGGAAACTCCGTCTCGGCGGTTAATAAAAAGTGAACCACGACTCTCCCGGCGGTCCGGCACGGCGGCGGGGGCATAATCTTTATTTTGCCTCAGCCCGATGTGTGTTCGAACAGTCTCTGAGAGGTTGAAGCGTTTTGTCCTATAAGATGGGTAAGGTGGGCGAGCTCAAGGTCGGCTCATACGCGATCATCGACGACGAGCCCTGCCAGATCGTGTCGATCCAGAAGAGTAAGCCGGGGAAGCATGGGAGCGCCAAGTTCCGCTGCGCCGCCATCAGCCTCTTCGACGGGAGCAAGCGGAGCTTCGTCAGCCCCGTGGACGCCAACATCCAGATCCCCATCGTGGATAAGAGGAGCGCCCAGATCGTCTCCGTCAGCCCCGCCAGCGTCCAGCTGATGGACCTCGAAACCTACGAGGTCTTCGACGTCGCCCTCCCCGGGGACGAGGAGATCAGGTCGAAGCTGGAGGCCGGCAAGGACGTCGAGTACTGGAACATCATGGGCAGATACAAGATCCAGCGGGTGAAGGGCTGAAGGCCTACGAAGCGCGTTGAGCAGATGCGCCTCCGGCCCGGGATGAGCGTCGGCGACCTCGCGGAGGAGATGCGGAGGGCCGGAGTCATCGGCGCCGGCAGGGTCGGACAGGCCGTCGAGATCGTGGCGGAGATGTTCTCCGACCCCGATTACACGACCTTCATCACCCTCTCCGGGCCCCTGGTGCCGGCGGGGATGCGCCTCATCTTCACCGACCTGATCCGCGGCGGGTACGTCGACGTCGTCGTCACCAACGGCGCCAACATCGTCCACGACCTGGTGGAGGCGATGGGCGGCAGCCACATGGTGGGCATGGTGGAGGCCGACGACGCCAAGCTGTGGCGCGAGGGGATCAACCGGGCCTACGACATCTACATGGAGAGCCATGTCTTCTCCGACTTGGAGGAGTACGTCGGCGGCATCCTCGATGACATCCCCGAGGAGAGGCGGGTGAGTGTCTCCATCCACCGGCTCCTGCGGGAGATCGGGTTGAGGCTGGAGGACGAGGACTCCATACTGTTCAACGCCGCCAGGCACGGCGTCCCCATCTTCAGCCCCGGCTTCCTCGACTCCATGCTCGGCATTCCCCTCTGGATGTACTCGAAGCGGAGTCGGCTCCGGATCGACCCCATCAAGGACTTCGACCTGTTCGCGGAGAAGGTGTACGACGCGAAGAAGGCGGGGGCCATCATCCTGGGCGGCGGAACCCCGAAGCACCACGCCCTCTACATGAACACCCTCCGGGAGGGGCTCGACGCCGCCATCCAGATCAGCTCGGCGAGAGTCGACGACGGGAGCCTCAGCGGCGCGCCCCTGAGGGAGGCCATCAGCTGGGGCAAGGTGAAGGGCGACAAGACCTCCACCATCTTCGGCGACGTGACCATCGTCTTCCCACTCATCGTCGCCGCAGCCCTAGAGCGGGTTAAAGAGTCCTCCACAGGGTAGATTAAGCGCCCTGAGTTTTCAGGAGGGTAACTTGCCAAAGCGGTCGAGCTTGTCGGCGACCTGTCTCAGGTTCAGGCGCTCCAGACATTCCCTTGTCTGCCAGCTGGTTTGCCTGTCCCATCCGTGGAGTTCGTAGTACTCGTCCAGCATCCTCTCCCAGGTCTCATGATCGAGTCTCTCGCCCCGGTATGGCCCGGATTTCACGGGCTCGTTCCAATACCTCTGCGGCGGGTAGTCGTCCCTGCGGGTGAAGCCCGCGTGCAGCGTGTTGAACGCCTTTTCGAGGTTGTGGACCTGCCTGCCGATCCGCATGAACTTCTCGGCGGAGAGGTCGATGTCCGTTGCGCTCGACGTTATTCTAGCTAGGAGCTCCGCCGCGGTCTTCTCGTAGCGGGTCTCCCACGACAGTATTCCGTGGTTGTAGAGGCAGATCCCGGTCATGTCGAGGATCGCTTTAAACTGCTCCTGCAGGAAGACGCGCCTTGGCACTCCCTCGTAGGATAGGAACTCCTCTGGATGGAGGGAGTGCACCGCGCCGCGCAGGTGTCTTCCCGCGCAGGGTGCGGTCACGATTCCGAAGGCCCAGCCCTTAGAGATTCTAATCCCGTCGAGGGTGTCCTGCCCTTTGATGTGGAGCGCGAAGGCCTCCGAGCCCTTGCCCAGCCTTTCCGACGCGCGCTTCACCCCCTCCGCGAGGAGGTCTCCGATGCCTTCCCTGTATGCGAGTTTTTCAAGCATCGCCAGCACCGCGTCGTGGTTGCCCCAGGTCAGCTCCAGTCCGTCTGTGTCTTTCTTGGTGAGGAGCCCCCGCTCGTAGCACTCGAACGCCCAGGCGATGACGACCGCCGCGTTGTCGCCATCCAAGCCGAGCTGATTCGCCAGGAGGTGGCACTTCAGCGCCGCCTCGGGGTTGACGCAATCAACCCTTGTGCAGTAGGAGTTTGAGGAGTTGTTCCACCAGCCTTCCCCCCGTATCTTGTAGGGTCCGTCCTCCACCTCCATCCAGGGCATACAGCCCACGGGGCAGCCGAAGCAGGCCAGTATCCTTTTCCTGTACCGCGCCATGGCCTCCCCGGAGACCTTTCTGATCTTCTCCGGGTCCCAGTAGTCGTCCTGCCCGTTCCTGACGGGCCTGAACCCCGCCTCCCAGGGTTTGCCGTCCGACACGCTCTCCACGCCGTAGTAGCCCGCGGCGCGGTACGCGGCGGTGTCCGGGGCGCGTTCGACTCTTCTCCTCGCCTCATCCACCGCCTCCATGAACTCCTCCGGTTTGGCGATCTCTATCGGCTTGCTTCCCCGGACCGCGAGGGCTTTGAGCCTCTTCGAGCCCATGATCTGCCCGACGCCCGAACCGCCAGCGGCTTTGGCTCTATCCGTCATGATACAGGCGGAGCGGACGAGGTTCTCGCCGGCGGGGCCTATGCACGAGACGCGGATGCCCTCGTCCCCCAGATCGCTCCTGAGGGTCCTCTCGGTCTCCCAGGTGGTCTTCCCCCAGAGGGAGGATGCGTCCCTCAGCTCCGCCTCATCGTCGTGTATCCACAGGTAGACGAGGTTCTCCGCCCTGCCGTAGATCACGACGTTATCGAACCCGGCGAATTTAAGCTCGGATCCGAAATGGCCGCCGCAGTTCGCGGAGCCCACGCCCCCGTTGAAGGCATTCTTGGTCTCGATGGAGACCCGACACGCAAAGGGGGCCATGGTGCCGAGCAGAGCGCCGGCGCCGTAGATGAGCAGGTTTTCAGGGTCGAGGGGGTGGACTTCGGGGCTCATCTCGTCGAACATGATCCAGGCGTTTATGCCTCGACCTCCGATGAACCTGCGCGCGTATTTCTCGGTCGGCTGGGTGGATATCTTCCCGGTGGACAGGTTCACCCGTAGAATCTTGCCGCCGTAACCGCAGAGTCTTGTCCCGCCCATCTCTACTTCACCACGCTTCGCGCCCCGTAGGCGCAGTATCTCACGCAGAGAGGCGCCGACTCGTTCGAGCAGGCGTCGCACGTCGAGTCGATGGACATGGTTATCTCTCCCGTGTCGTTGTCCCTCGACACCCTCGTGCTGGACAGCGCGGGACTGAAAAACCTGTGTTCGCTGTGGTGGAAGGAGCAGGCCAACTCGCAGGTCCTGCACCCGGTACACGCCTCTGGATCAAGTAGCATCCGCGGCAAGATTCATCCCTCTACAAGGTTCAAAGGGGCTACATATTAGAAGCCTTTCACGCGCACGGAGGGCTACACAGGGCATCGTAGATGCCGACCCACTTAGAAGAGGATCGGAGGCTAATCCTCTTTGACGAATCGTCGATACTTCTCCAGGTCGCCCTTCCAGTCCTGGTGGTTGATGGGCCAGGTGTAGCGGGGGCGCCGCGGCTTGCAGATGATCTCCCGGACCTCGAAGGCTTTGAAGAAGTTGGAGTTCGCCGCGGCGGCGACGATGGCGGTGTCCAGGCCGACGAAGCTCCCCGCCATCGCCACCACCTCCTCTCCCTGCATGAGGTGGCCGGCGTCCGTCGCCTCTAGGACCGCGGTCATGCAGACGTGGAGGCCGCCGCAGACGACCTTGTAGAACATCATCCCCAGCTTGGCGGTGTCGATGAGGCTCGTGTGAGCGGCGAGGTTCCAGAAGGGGTCGGTCCCCCTGACGACCCTGGCGCCCCGCTCCCGCAGCCCCCTCAGGATGGCGTCGTCGGGTATCCCGATGCGGAGGTCGCCGATGACGCTCCCCTCGACGCAGGTGCCCGCCGCCGAGGTGACGACGATGACCTCGGCCTCCGGGAAGGCGTCCAGGACCTTCAGGGCGCTGAGCCCGGTCTCGGAGGCGACCACCACCCGCCCTATGCCTAGCTCCTCGGCCCGCAGCCTGGCGAGCTCGATGGTCTTCTCCGTGTTTATCTCGCCGTGGGCGTCAAAATAGTAGGTGGGCCTGCTCACGCCCAGCTCTCCCATAATCACACCACTTTAACGTCTCTGGGAGCTGCTATATTACCGTGTTGAGCTATCCTCCTGATAATTAGAGGGCTATACATTTCGCGTTGTGCGCTCCCTCATGTTCCCGTGTTCTACTGAAGCTGATCGCCCCGGCGCGGCTCCGGGCGCGCCGGGAGAACAACCTTTACAAGGGGGTGAACGAGATTTATAGCGAAAACTCCGGGGAAACGTGCTTAGATGGTCCTTGAAAAGCTAGGCTCCTCCCTTTACGAGGCCCTCAGAAAGGTGATCCGGGCGCCGGTCGTCGATCGGGACCTAGTGAAGGCGCTCATCCGCGACTTCCAGAGGGCCCTCCTCCAAGCGGATGTCAACGTCCAGCTCGTCATGGAGCTGTCCCGGAACATCGAGAAGAGGGCGCTGGAGGAGGAGCTGCCCCCAGGCATCAGCCGACGGGAACACGTCGTCAAGGTCGTCTACGAGGAGCTGACCAGGTTCGTCGGGGAGAAGCCGGAGCCCATCGCGATCCAGCCGGGCCGGCTGAACCTCCTCATGCTCGTCGGCATCCAGGGGTCGGGGAAGACGACCACGGCGGCGAAGCTGGCCCGCTACTTCCAGAAGCGGGGGCTAAAGCCCGCCCTCATCTGCGCCGACACCTTCAGGCCCGGGGCCTACGATCAGCTCCGGCAGCTTGCGGAGTCCATCAACGTCGATTTCTACGGCGAGCCCGGCGGCAGGGACCCCATCGCCATCGCGGAGCGCGGCGTCGAGAGGTTCAGGGACCATGAGGTCGTCATCCTGGACACGTCGGGGCGCCACAAGGAGGAGGCGAGCCTCATAAGGGAGATGCAGGAGATCGCCGCCGCCGTCCGGCCCCAGGAGATCATCCTCGTCCTCGACGGGACCATCGGGCAGCAGGCCGCCGCCCAGGCCCGGGCCTTCAACGAGGCGACGGACATCGGCTCCATCATCGTGGCGAAGCTCGACGGCTCCGCCCGGGGCGGGGGCGCCCTCTCGTCTGTGGCGGCCACCGGCGCCCGCATCAAGTTCATCGGCACCGGTGAGAAGATCGAGGACCTGGAGCCCTTCGTCCCCAGCCGGTTCATCGGCCGCCTCCTCGGCATGGGGGACATCGAGGGCCTAGTCAAGAAGGTGAGGGAGGCGGAGGTCCCCGTCACCGAGAAGGACGTGAGGGCGTTCCTCTCGGGGAAGTTCACCCTCGCCGACATGTACCAGCAGTTCGAGGCGATGCGGAGCATGGGCCCCCTCCAGAAGGTCCTCTCCATGATCCCGGGCCTCGGCTATCAGCTCCCGCAGGAGGAGTTCGACGTGGCGGAGGAGCGCCTCGACAGGTGGCGGGTCATCATCCAATCCATGACCGTGGAGGAGCGGGAGAACCCGAAGATACTGAACGCCTCCAGGGTGAGGCGCATCGCCCGGGGCTCCGGCACCGAGGAGCGGGAAGTAAGAGAACTTATAAAACAGTATAACGCTATGAGGAAGATGCTCAAGCAGCTGAAGGGGAGACGGAGGATGATGAGACGCCTCCCCTTCAAGTTCGGGTGAGGTCAAGAATGCCGAGATCGAGGGGGCCGCGGAGGAAGAGCCGGAGCGTGCTCACCAAGCCGGTGAGGGAGCGGGGGAAGCTAGGGCTGAGCAGGCTACTCACCAAGTACGAGGTGGGGGAGAAGGTGGTCATCGACATCGACGCCGCCGTCCACAAAGGGATGCCCCACAAGCGCTTCCAGGGGAAGGTCGGCACCGTCGTCGAGAGGCGGGGCAGGGCCTACGTCATCGAGATCCCCCAGAGGAAAACGGTCAAGCTCATCATAGCCACGCCGGAGCACCTGAAGAGACACTAGGAGGGAGACCCATGTCCATTGTGGAGAAGAAGGAGATCACGACAGCGGAGGCTAAGAAGCTACTGGAGGAGAGGGCGGAGGAGCTGGACCCCCTGCAGCGGAGGGTGCTCGACTACGCCACCCGGTTCTCCAAGCTCTCCGCGGAGGACGCCGCCAAGCTCGTGGAGGAGCTCACCGACGGCGACCTGCTGGACAAGTCGCTGGCGGTCCAGGTCGTGAACTGCATGCCCGCGAGCATCGAGGAGATCAGGACGTTCCTCGGGCGGCAGCGGATCATCTCCGAGGAGACCATGAACGCGATTTTAGGGAAAATTGAGAAATACAGGTCCAGCCAATAGTCTCTATGGAGCCCCCTCAGGAGGGGAGGGGCATGGAGAGAGAGGGCAAGAAATACGAGGAGTACGCATACGTCTTGGACGAGCTCCCCCACGGGAGGCCAGGCGCGTCGCGCCAGACCTACCACGCCAGGGGCATCATCCAGATCGTCGGCGAGACCTACTTCACCCTCCTCGAGGCAGCGCCGCAGAAGGACGCGACCTTCACCGTCCGGGAGCGCATCTACGTCGGCAAGGAGGGGAGGACGAAGGTGAGCCACATCCTCGGGCGGATCTCCTACGAGGAGCTCACCTCCGCGGCCAAGGCCGAGCTCCCCGGCGTCGTCGAGATCATCATCAGGGCCAACGAGGAGCGGTTCATCGACTTCTTCAACAGGTCCCAGCCCGTCACGCCCCGGATGCACGCCATAGAGCTCATCCCGGGGATAGGGAAGAGGCTGATGTGGCAGATCCTCGACCAGCGGGAGCGGCAGCCCTTCAGGAGCTTCGAGGACCTCCAGAGCAGGGTCAACATCACCGACCCGGTGAAGCTGCTGGCCCGCAGGGTGCTGAAGGAGCTCTCGGAGGACGAGAAGTACCTCCTCTTCACCCGCCCCATGTAGCCGGCATCATGTTTTTAAGCTGCCCACCATGAAGGATTGTGGATAGACATTGAAGGCGAGGAACTTCAGAGAGATCAAGGGGATGCCCTACACCAGGCGGAAGTATATGGGCGGCGTCCCCGGCTCCAGGATCGTCAAGTTCACCATGGGGAACACGTCGAGGAAGTTCGACTACGCCGTCGAGCTGGTCAACCTGCGAGACGGCCAGATACGCCACAACGCCTTCGAGGCCGCGCGCATCGCCGCGAACAGGCTCCTGGAGCTCAAGCTCGGCCGCGAGAACTACAAGCTGAAGATCGTCCCCTTCCCCCACCACGTCCTCCGGGAGCACAAGCGGATAAACGTCGCCCAGGCAGACAGGTTCCAGGAGGGGATGGCGAGGGCCTACGGCAAGCCCGTGGGGACGGCGGCTCGGGTGAGACGCGGCAGCCCCATCATGATCGCCGAGGTCCCCGAGGAGGGCGTGGACATCGCGAAGGAGGCCCTAAAACGGGCGTCGGACAAGTTCCCCCTCCCCTGCAGAGTCATGGTCAAACAGAACAACTGACCGCCCGAGTCTTCGTCTCACAGGTTCACGGCGCAGCCTAATGGGTTCTCCTCTGGCTGGCGGACCAGCCAACCATGTTCCTGATGAACCTATCGTAGGACGTCCACCCAACGAACCCCATCCCCCAACCCCCGGCAGGATTGGAGGTGAACGCCACAACCCGCCCCCTGCCGTATCGGCGGACGATGATGATCGGGTCCCCGTTCTCAGAGTTCACCGCTAGGACCTCCGCCCTTCTCTTCGCCTTGACCTGGTTGTAGCCGAGCAAGGGCGGTGCCGTCTTCCAGTCGAGGCCCTTCATTATCGGGTGCTTCAGGTGGCGCCGGCTCTTGGGCAGAATCCTGAATTCGAGGTCAACGGCATCCTCGTTGCTCAGGATTTTAACGGGCAAGATGTCCTCGACGACGGTCTTATCCCATTCCC
>QMXQ01000053.1 GCA_003662205.1 Candidatus Bathyarchaeota archaeon | reverse complement strand
GTGCAACGGGGCGGGGAAGCCCGTCATCGTGGCGACGCAGATGCTGGAGTCCATGGTGATCAACCCCCGCCCCACCCGGGCCGAGGCGAGCGACGTCGCCAACGCCATCCTTGACGGCGCCGACGCGGTCATGCTGTCGGAGGAGACCGCCGTCGGCCTCTACCCCATCGAGGCGGTGAAGGCGATGAACAGCATCACCCTCGCCGTCGAGCAGCAGGCCCCGCGCCGCAGGGCCGGACGGCTGGAGGAGGGGGTGCCCATAGCCGACGTCATCGGCAACCTCGCCGCCACGGCGACGGAGACGGTGAAGCCGGCGGCCATCATCGTGGTGACCCGCAGCGGCTTCACCGCCCGCATGGTCTCCAAGCACCGGCCCAGGACCCGCATCCTCGCCGTCGCGAGGAGCCCGAAGGTGAGCAGGCGGATGCGCCTCTACTGGGGCGTGGAGCCGCTGGATGTCGCCTGGACCGACGACCGGGACGAGCTCCTCATCAGGGCGGTGGACAGGAGCCTGGAGCGGGGACTGGTGAAAAGAGAGGATGTGGTGATGATCGTCTCGGGCTCGACCCTGGAGGCCCCGGGGAGGACGAGCACCCTGGAGATCCTGAGGATCGAGGACATCCTCTACCACGCATCCAGACGGGACTAGCGTCGCGCGGGCTTGGCTCGGGCCGCCCTATTCGGTGACCCATCGGCCATAGACGGGGTACTGGCAGCAGATGACCTCGATGTATGCCGGCCTCCCCTTCTCGTTCTCCTTGAAGGCGCGCTTGAGGGCGGGCGCGATCTCGTCGGGATCCTCAACCCTCTCAGCGTATTCGCCCATCGCCTCCACGGCCTTCGCCATGTTCAGGGCTGAGGAGGGGGTCACCTTCGAGGTGTAGGGGGAGTGGCCGGGGCCCCAGAAGCCGGGGCCGTACCCGCCGAAGGCGGAGTTGTTGATGTGGACGGTGGTGACGCCGATCCTGTTCCGGACCAGGGCCTCGTAGTTCCCCAGCTGGTAGCCGACGCCCGCGTCGCCGGTGACGTTCACCACCTGCCGCTCAGGGAAGGCGAGCTTCGCCCCCATCGCGGCGCCGAGGCCGAAACCGAGGGTGGTGATGTTCCCCCAGCCCATGAAGCCATGGGGGATGAGGGCCTCGTAGATGGTGCTCAGCTGGTCCCGGGTGTTCCCCGAGTCGTGGGTCACGAAGGAGTTGCGGCGGTCGAGGGTCTGCATCAGCTCCCAGTAGACCCGGTAGGGGTTGATGGGGGTCTCGTCCGAGGTCAGCAGCGGCAGGTACTTCTCCATGTGCTCCCTCTTCGCCGCCTCGATCTCGTCGAGCAACTTCTCCCTCCGCTTCGCGCCCTCCCGCGCCCTCACCTCGGCGATGAGCTGGCCGAGGACGAGCTTGGCGTCGCCGACGACGGCGTGGTCCACCCTGACGTCCCGGTTGATCTCCAACGGGTCGACGGTGCAGTGGACGATGACCTTCCCGGCGGGGATGCGATGGGAGAAGTGGCTCGGCGAGAAGCTGCAGCCCACCGCGAGGACGAGGTCGGATCGCTTCAGGAACCGCTCCGCCGGGACACCCCTCACCCCGACGGAGAGGGGGTGATCCTCTGGGAAGCAGCTCTTCCCCTTCAGCGTCGTCAGGACCGGCGCCTGCAGGAGCTCCGCGAGCTCCCGGAGTTCGTCGCAGGCGTCCGCGTAGAAGACCCCTTGCCCCGCGTAGATCAGGGGCCTCCTCGCGGAGCGGAGGGTCCGGGCGGCGACCTTGACGTCCCTGGGGTCGCCCTGGTATCTCCACCCCTTCACCGGCGTGTACGGGTGCTCCTCCTCGTCGTACTCGCCGAGGTTTCGGGGGAGCTGCACGAGGACGGGGCCGGGGGGACCCGTCTTCAGGTAGGTGAAGGCTCGTGCCATGAGCTCCGGGACCCTCTCGGGCCTGTCGATGTAGCCCGTCCACTTGGTGACGCTCCTGAAGGCCTCGGTGATGTCGTACCGCTCCCTGCCCCTGACGCCCGGGGGGACGCCGCCGGCGATGCATAGGATCGGGGTCGAGTCCTCGTAGGCCTGGGCGATGGCGCCGTAGGCCATCTGGAGGCCGGCGGCGTTGACGCCGCCCATCACGGAGCAGACGCCGAACCTCCTGCCGTTGGAGACGCGGCTGAAGCCGTCGGCGACGGCCGCGGCGAAGCGCTCCGTCCGCATCATCAGGTTGGGGACGCCCTCCTCGCCGCAGGCGTTGTTGATGACGTTGGTCGGGAAGGTGCTCACCCACTCGACGCCCTCCGCCTTCAGGATCCTGACCAGCCCATTCTCCGCCTTAACCTTCAAACAGGAGACCTCAGGAATAGATAGGGGATGTAAAGAAAAAGCTGCTGCGCCGTAACCCCTCCGGACCCCCTGAGGACGGCGGCGGGTACCCGCTTCCCGGTAAGCGGCTTTATGCGAAGGGGTCTTCCCTCGGTTCTGCCGCGGATGATTCGTCCCGTCTCTTGTTATGGGAGGAGATCAGCCCATTTCAAAGCCGTACTTGATGGGGTCGTCCTCTTCGATGATGAACTGCTGGATACCAGTGATGTACGCCCGGGCGGCGAGTTCTGGGACAACGGCCTTGAAGCCTCCGACCTTGGTCTCCCGGAGGGCCTTCCCGGTCATGGTGAGTCCCGGGTTCACCGGGCTCTCCACGATGATCTCGTCGCCGATGCTCATCTCGCCCTTCGCTACGTAGGTGGCCAGTTTGGCGCTCACCGAGGTGCCCGCGGGCGAGATGCAGAGGAACCCGACGTCCTGAACGTTCGCGTGCTTGTAGTCGTGCGCGGGGTCCTTGGGTTTATCCGAGAAGGTCACGAGCTGGATCTTGTTCAGCGCCGGATTCTGGGGGTGCTGGACCGGGACCTGCTCGTTCGCGGCGTCCATTATCTTCAACCCGATCCTTATCAGCTCGCCCGCGTTCTCGGGCTCTGTCGCCACGCCCAGCTTGCGCGCGTCGACGAAAGCGTAGTATAGACCGCCGTAGGCGATGTCAGTGTCGACCTCCCCTAATCCGGTCACGTCCAGGACGTGATGGCCGCAGTAGAACGAGGGGGTGCCCGTATAGGAGATGAGGCCTACCTCGCCATCCCTCACCGTGGCCTTCACGGGTAAGAGGCCTCCGGCGGTGTCGAGGACGACGCTCGTGACGGGCTCCCTCCTCTCCACCTTCCCCGCCTCTATCAGGGCCCTCACGGTCGCGAAGGTGGAGTCGCCGCACGCGTTCAGGTAGCCGTCCGAGTGGGTGTATATGACGCCGAAATCCGCCTCCTTCCTCGTGGGCTTGGTTATGATCGCGCCCAGTATCCCCTTGAAGCCCCTGGGCCTCAGCATCACGGCTTTTCTCAGGTGATCAAGGTTCTCCCGGCAATAGTTGGTCTTCTCAAGCATCGTTTCGCCTGGAACCTCGGGGAAGCCGCTTATCACAATCCTAGAGGTCATCCCGGACGAGTGAGTGTCGAAGGCGGTTATGATCCTACGGGTTCTCAACTAGATGCACCACATTGACCTTATTATCAAGTCTATTTAATGATTCACACAGTTTGACAATGAGCATCCAAACGAGCCAAAAGGCGGTCACCGGTTGGGAATAAAGGAAAAGAGGAGGGAGATCAGGAGCCTCTTCGGAACACCTCGACGGTGTGCTCTAGGTCGCTCTCCTCCAGCGCCCTGACGGTGGCGGCGAGGAGCAGCCCCGTGTTCTCCAGGTCGCTGAGGGAGATGACCTCGTTGGGCGAATGCATGTACCGGTTGGGGATGGAGACGAGGCCGCTGATGGTGCCGCCCCTCACCACCTGGAGCGCCCAGGCGTCGGTCCCGCTCCTGGACGGGACGCCCTGCCTCTGGTGGGGGATGCCCCGGGCCTCGGCCTCCCGCTCCATGATCTCCCAGAGGGCCTTGGTGAAGTTGGCGCCCACGGCGACGACCGGCCCCTTGCCGAGGTGTATGTCCCCGACGCGCGACGCCTCCACGCCGGGCGCTACGGCGTGGGTCACGTCCGCGGCGATGGCGCACCACGGGTTCAGGTTGTAGCCCGAGACGGTGGCCCCCCTCAGGCCGATCTCCTCCTGGACCGTCGCCACCACGTGGAGCTTCACCCCCTGGGGCGGCTCCGCGCGGAGCTCGTCCAGCGTCTTTATGAAGGCGGCGACGGCGCATACGTCGTCGAAGGCGGGGCCGACGACGAGGCCCCCGCCCCCCGAGCCCAGGCGGGCCAGTGTCGAGTCGGGGGTGACCGGGCAGCCGACCCGGACGCCCAGCTCCTCGGCCTCCTTCCGGTCCTTGGCGGCGAAGTCTATGCGCATGTCCTTGAAGGGAACGGCCTTCTCCCTCTCCTTCGGCTCCGTCAGGTGCGCGGGCCTGGTGCCTATGACGCCGGTCACGTAGGCGTCGGGCTCGTCGCCGACCCAGATCCTCACCCGGGTGCCGTAGGCGACCCTCGGGTCCCAGCCGCCGACGGGGCTGAAGTGGGCGTACCCCTTCTCGTCGATGTGCCCCACCATGAAGCCGAGCTGGTCGTAGTGGCCGGCGAGCATCACCGACCGCTCGCCGCCGCCGATGGTGCCTATGACGTTGCCGATGACATCGACGGAGACTCGGTCGCAGTACTTCGAGAACTGCTCGATGATCCGCTTCCGCCGCTGTTCCTCGAAACCCGTGACGGCGGGAGCCTCCATCAGGTCCCTGAGAACCTCAAACAGGTCCAGAGTCAAAACACTCACCAACCCTAAGGTTGGTCGTGGCAGCATTAAGGGTTGCTATGCCTAATCCTCCGATAAACCCGCTAAATCGGAAGGGTCTATCATGTTTTAAATATAAGGGGAAGAGTAAAGTTGGAGGTTTCGGGTTTTTGAGCGAGATCACGGAGGAGAAGAGGACAGTATTCGACTGGATCGATGAAAACAGGAGCTGGATATCGGACTTCCACCAGGAGATATGGCACTACGCGGAGCCGGCCTTCAGGGAGTACAGGTCCGCTGAGGCGTACGTGAAGCTCCTCAGGGAGGAGGGGTTCAAGGTGGAGGAGGGGAGCGGCGGGATGCCCACCGCCTTCTGCGCCGTCTGGGGCGAGGGCAAGCCCGTCATAGGGGGCTTCGCCGAGTACGACGCGGTGCCGGGCTGCTCCCAGGCGGCCGTCCCCTACAGAAAGCCCCGGGATGAGAAGCTGCACCCGTGGGCGGCGGGCCACACCGACCCCCACTCCTCCCTGGGGACGGCGGCGCTGTTCGGCTTCCTCTCCGCCAAGAGGGCGATGGAGGAGTACGGCCTGAAGGGCACGCTGAAGTTCTTCGGCGAGCCCGCTGAGAAGGTCTGCGGCTCCAAGCCCGTCCACGCGGCGAAGGGCTACTACGACGACTTCGACGCCGCCATACTCTATCACCCCAGCAGCGTGAACAACGTGGTCAAGGAGATCGCCGGCGGATCATACTACAACACCCTCTACACCTTCGAGACCATAAACCCTGAGAGGTGGTTCAGGCCGAAGAAGGTCCCCTTCCGCATCCGGGGGCACGCGGGAGGCAGGATCCCGGCGGCCCTGGACGCCGTCTGCCTGATGTACACGGCGACCAAATACGTGGAGGACGCGATGCTGCCCTACACGGCGTACTGGACGCTGAACGAGTACATCATGGTCGGGGGACAGTGCACCTCCGACAACCTGCCGCCCCGCATCGCCCAGATACAGTACGCCCACAGGGCGCCCCTCCTTGAGATGCAAGATCAGATAGAGAGGGTGTTGGACAACACAGCCAAGGGAGTGGGGCAGATCACGGGTACGAGGGTCACGAAGAGGATAGTCACCAAGACTCGGTGCGGCCTGGCCAACGTGACCATGTCCGAGATCCTTTACAGGAACCTCAAGCTCGTGGGCCCGCCGAAGTTCTCGGAGGAGGCCAGGGACTTCGCGAGGCAGATCCAGGAGAACCTGGGCCTGGAGCCGATGAAGGCCCCGCTCACGGAGGAGTGCCAGGTGATCGCGCCGATAGATGCCTCGGACGAGAGCATCCGGCGCGCCTTCCCCCCGTGGGTTGAGACCCAGGGCTCGGACGACTACGTGGAGTACACATGGACGGCCCCGGCGGTCAGGTTCCGAACGGCCAACGCCACGCTGAGGCCCCCGGACCCAAACTACCTGTATCCGCCGTGGGTGCGGTACGCGATGAACGGCTTCAGGGCGTGCATAGACCCCGGCATCATCGTGGCGGCGAAGACGATAGGGGCAACCATAGTCGACCTGATCACGCGGCCGGAGGAGCTGGAGAAGGCGAAGGCGGAGTTCAGGGAGAGGACGGGCGGAGGCGTCGGCGGCTCCAGGTGGGTCGCCCCTCTGCTGCCGAAGGACTTCTACCCGCCGATAGACCTCCCCTGGCCGGAGTACGTGACGACCGCCCGCGGCTATGAGTGGTCCCTGACCAAGCCCGGGCCCGCGAAGGAGTACAAGGTGATCCACGAGGGCCTCTGAGACGCCCCCTCTTTTTCCATCGAGAGTTTTTCAAAGCGGGCGCCGAGCTATCTTTGGAAAGACCTTAATAGGGCGCTTGCTACGTTACGGAAGTCTGAGGATAATCGCCAGTTGGGTTGTAGATGAGGGTGTTCGGGCGGCTCCGTGATTTCTTGGAGAGGCAGAGCCACAACTACAGGATGATGCTCGTCAGGAGCGGGGGGCACACCTTCCTCTTCAACCTCACGGGCAACTATGACTCCATCTACACGACCGCCCTCGGCGCGGACTCGGTCACGCTGGGTTCGATGCGCGGCCTCAGCGGCGCCGTAAACATGCTCGTCTCCCTACCCTCGGGCTGGCTCACCGACATCTACAGCCTGAAGAAGATGATGGGGGTCGGCATGGCGATCTACGTGCTCATGGTCGCGATGTACGCCTTCGCCCGGGACTGGACTTGGATTGTGGTCGCCATGGCCCTCGCGCCCATCACGATGGCCCTCATGTTCCGGAGCCAGAACATCATGATCAGCAACGGCCTGAGGGAGGAGGACCGGGCCACCGGCTTCGGGCTGCGCCAGATCATCGCGCAGGTGGCGGGCCTCGTCAGCCCCATCCCCGCCGCCCTCCTGGTGGAGCGGTTCGGGGGGCTCACCGTCGAGGGGATACGCCCCCTCTACCTCATTCGCCTCTTCGGCCTCGCGGTCCTCTACCTGTTCGTCTACACGAGGCTCACCGACGTCCCGCCGCAGCCCCGGTCCAAGGAGGGGACGTTCCTCCAGGACTTCAGGGAGGTGCTCGAGGGGAAGGAGGGGCTGAGGGCGTGGATCGCGGTGGGGTGCCTCGGATCCATGGTCTGGGGGATCATGGAGCCCTTCACCTTCCTCTACGCCGCCCAGGTAAAGGGGGCGAACGCCCTCACCCTCGGCATCATGACGACGGTCTCCACCCTGGTCTCCATCCTCGTCGCGCTGCCCGTCAACAGGGTCGCCGACAGCAGGGGCAGGAAGGTGGCCATCTTCCTCGTCAGGCCCTTCCTCTACGCCTGGATGATCCTGCTCGTCGTCGCCCCGAGCCCCAGCTGGCTCATCGTGGCGTGGGCCTTCAGGGGCGTCGCCATGGGCAGCTCGGCGTGGGAGACGCTGGGGATGGAGCTGGTCCCCGCCGGCCAGAGGGGGCGGTGGCTGGGGATAACCAACACCCTCGGCAGCCTCTTCAGGATACCCGCCCCCATCATCGGCGGCATCCTGTACAGGGGGGTCACCCCCGGCCTCCTATTCCTCGTCCCCCTCGCCCTCGATGCGGGCATAAGGATGCCCATCCTCGCCCTCAAAGTGCCCGAAACGGTGCGGAGGGCGGCGCAGAAAAGTCCTTAGCTCGCGTGGACCGAGGGTTCAGGAGCGGCTCGGCGCCCTCAGCTTCTCACCAGGCGCCTTCCGACGTGCTCCAGCATCCCCAGCTTGTGATCCTTGGAGACCCGGGTCACGGGGACTAGGTCGAAGATCTCGAATCCGAGGCGCCTCAGATAGTCCTCGAGGTTGTAGAGGGCTCGAACGGCGCCCCTGCCGCTTCCGCCGGCTGACGCTATCCCGATGGCCCTCTTGCTCGCGAAGGCCTTGAAGTCGCCGTGGGTCTCGCATCGGCGGAGGCGGTCCAGAAAGACCTTGGCGGACTCGCTGAGGTCGTGCCAGTAGACGGGCGTGGCGAAGACGAGGGCGTCGGCCTCGCCGATCTTCTCCCTCAGGGCCTGGAAATCGTCCTCAAGGATGCAGACGCCCTCGCTCCTGCACTTCCCCCATCCCCCATCGCAGGCGATGCAGGGCTTTAATTCGAGCCTGTTCAGGTGGACGAGCTCCGTCTCGCCCCCCTCTGCCGCGACTCCCTTGAGGACGGCTCGGGCGAGGCTCGCCGTCAATCCGTCCAGGTTCGGGCTGGACTGTATCGCGACAACCTTCATGGTCAAGTCAAGATGGAGCGGGGTTGAGGGGGAATAAGTCTTTTGGCGAGTCGATTGAGCGGAGACTTATGGTTGATGCGGAGGCGGATTCCCTGATGGGGCTACATGGCTCGGAGCCGTCGGATGCGCTCCTCTATCGGCGGATGGGTCGCGTAGAGGGCGTCCAGGGGGCTCCGGTTGGGGTCGACGAAGAAGAGGTGGCTCACCGCCTCGCTCACGTCCATCTTCCCCTGGTTCCGCTTCATGATCTTCTCCAGCGCCGAGGCCAGCCCCTCCGGGTACCGGGTCAGCTCCACGGCGGCGGCGTCGGCGCTGGAGAAGATCATTAGGCGGAAACAGGGGAAGATGGACGTGAGCGAGGCGGTGAGCCACCTCGTCTTCGTCGACCCCAACCGGAGTCCCCTGGACGCCCTCTACGCGACCCAT
>QMXQ01000052.1 GCA_003662205.1 Candidatus Bathyarchaeota archaeon | reverse complement strand
TGTCGAACTCTGCCTCGGCGTAGTCGGGGACCATGTTCCTCTTGACGCCGCCGCTGATGATGTTGCAGGTCACCGTGGGGTAGTGGAAGACCCGCTCGAGGGCCTTCCTCTGCTCCTCCGTGAGCGTGAGGGTCTTCTCCATGAACTCTATCGAGCTCCTGATGGGCTCCTCCAGCTCCGGCGGCAGCTCCAGCCTGAAGTCCCCGATCTTCTTCACCCAGGGTATCGCCTTGATCAGCTTCTCGATGGCGTTGTCCCCCAGGAAGGGCGTGCTCCCGTGCGCGGTCTTGCCCCTGGCGACGAGGCGGGTCCCCGCGCCCCCCTTGCACCCCAGGTCGATGCTCGGAAGTTCGAGGCCGCCGCCGTTGCCATCGCCGATTACGCACACGTCGCCCTTGAAGCGGCCGGTCTCGGCGAGCCACCGGGCGCCGTCTCCGCCCCCGATCTCCTCGTCGGCGGTGAACCAGAACTCCACGCTGTTCGGCAGCTCCCCCAGCTCGCTGAGGATGCGGGCCGAGACCATCGCGGCGGCGCAGGCCCCCTTCATGTCGCTCGTCCCCCGCCCGTAGATGAGACCGTCATCCGTTATCTTCCCGCTGTACGGCGGATACGTCCAGAACTCCGGCTTCCCCTCCGGCACGACGTCGAGGTGGCCGACCCAGAGAACCCTCCGCTCGGATTCTCCCGGGATCTTCGCCACGATGTTCGGCTTGAGCGGATTCCTGCCGTGAACCTCGTTTTCGATGCCGTGGCCATCTAGATACTCCTTGATGAAGGAGACGCACTCGTCGGTCCTGCCCTCGGGGTGCGCAGAGTTGAACTGGACAAGGCGGGAGCAGAGCCCCGCAACCTCCTCCCTAGCGCGCTCTGCCTCGGAGACGATCCTACTCAAACTCATCTCAGAGAACCTCCACACATAACCTGCCCCGGAATCATAAAAAACGTATTCATCATCGGAAACGCCTTGCCGCTCCATGGAGCCGTCGCCCGAAGGATGCCTTATTTATTAAAAGCACGACGTAGCTTTGTGCAGGGACGGTGACAGCGCTGAAGGTCACGCCGCTCGCCTTCGAGAGCCTCGGAGTGAGGAGCATGGCGACATACGTCGAGGCCGGCGACGTCAACATCCTGATAGACCCAGCGGTCGCCCTCGCCCCGAAGCGGTTCGGCCTCCCCCCTCACCCCGTCGAGGAGAAGGTCAAGGCCGAGCTGTGGGAGCTCATCAAGGAGCACGCCGCCAGGACAGACATCCTCATCGTGACCCACTACCACTACGACCACATCAACCCGGAGGAGCCGGGGCTCTACGAGGGGAAACGGGTGCTCCTGAAACACCCGAAGAGGATGATCAACCCGAGCCAGAGGGGGAGGGCGTCGGCGTTCCTGCCCAAGTTGAGGGGGCTGCCCAAGGAACTCGCTTACGCGGACGGCAGAACCTTCAGGTTCGGCGACGTCGAGATCAGGTTCTCCAAACCCGTCCCCCATGGCCCGACGGCGCAGCGCGGCTACGTCATCGAGGTCAGCATAAGGGCAGACGAGATCTTCCTATACACCTCTGACGTGCAGGGCCCCCTCCTCGAGGAGCAGGTCGCTTTCATCCTGAAGGAGAAGCCAGACCTGGTGTTCGTCGATGGGCCGACCACCTACATCGACTCCCCCTACACGCCGATAGAGCTCAGGACGGCGAACGAGAACCTCGCGAGGATCGTCAGGGAGGCGGGGGTCAGCCGGCTGGTCGTCGACCATCACCTCACCCGCGACCTCGATTACAGGGAGAGGATCAGGCCGGTCTACGAGGCGGCGGAGGAGCTGGGCGTCGCTGTGGAGTGCGCCGCCGAGTTCCTGAACATGGAGCCCAACCTGCTGGAGGCGCGGAGACGCGAGCTCTACGAGACGAGCGGAGACTGAGAAATGTCCGGGGACGAGGAGATGCTGGCCGAGCTTGAGGAGAGGGCGGCGGCGCTCAGGAGGCGGCAGGCCGAGCTGAACCGCGAGGCGGAACGCTGGAAGAACGAGCGAGACCGACTCAACGAGTCGGTGAGAACGCTGCGGACTGAAGCCCTGAAGCATAAGGAGGAACGGGACCGGGCGAACCGGCAGGTAGCGGAGATCAAACGTAGGATCGAGGCCCACCGCGGCGAGCTGGACGAGAAGCGCGGAAAGCTGGCTGAACTAGAAGCGGGTTTGGCCGAGGAGCGGAGGCGTCTTCCCTCGCGGCAGAGGCTGGAGGCGCGGCTGAAGCGCATCGAGTGGGAGATGGCGACGACCCCGACCTCCGAGATGCTGGACCGGGAGGACGCGTTTCTGGAGGAAGCCCGCGAGCTGAGAAGCGCGCTGGCCGCGCACGAGGAGCTGGACGCGAAGGCGGACGAGAGGTTGACGCTCCTCGCGGACATCAAGGCCACGGAGCTGGAGATCCGCGGCTGCCGAGCCGACATATCGAGGCTGCACGAGGCGAGCGAAGAGAGCCACGGGAAGATGCTCCTCCTCCACAGAAAGGCCGACGAGGAGCGCGGGCGCGCCGACGAAGCCCACGCCAAGTTCTTGGAATACCTCTCCGAGATCAGGCGGGTCAACGACGAGTTCCGCACGGTTCTCGGGGAGATCAGAGGGATCCGCGAACGTCTGAGGGCGCTGGAGCAACAGGAGGCTGCCTCAAAGAAGCGGATGATCGATGCCCGGAAGAGAGAGCTGATCAGGGAGGCAAGGCGCAAGCTGGAGGCGGGCGAGAAGCTGAGCCTAGACGAGCTGAAGCTCCTCTACGGCGAGGAAGAGGCGGAATAGCCCGCCGGGACCCTCGGTTTTAAATCGTCCACATCCCCAAAATTAGGCGGGGCAATCTTTGATCGAGAAGACATGCTGGGATGTCGTCGTGGACGCCCTTCGCGGGGAGGGTGTCAGGTTCGTATTCGGCCTCCCGGGCCACCCGAAGGCACTCTACGACTCCCTGTACGACGCGCCCGACGTCAAGGCCGTGCTGGTCCGCCACGAGACCTCGGGCGTCTTCATGGCGATGGCGTACGCGAAGCTCACCCGGCAGCCGGGCGTCTGCTTCGGTAGCCCCGGGCCAGGAGTCGCCAACCTGGTCCCCGGCGTCCTCGAAGCCCACTCGGGCTGCACTCCCCTCATCGTGCTGGGCTCCTCGGCGAGCGTCCTGAAGGAGGGGCGGGGAGCCTTTCAGGAGACGCCGCAGATGGAGATGCTCAGGCCGATAACCAAGTGGGCGTTCAGGATCCCGTCGCCCGACAGGGCGGCGTGGACGATGCGGAGGGCATTCTCCATCGCCTCCAACGGGAAGCCCGGGCCGGTCTACGTGGACATCCCCTTCAACGTCGGCACCTCCACGACCCGGGAGACCCTATACATCCCCTCGGACCGCCCCATCCGCGTCAGGCCCGACCCCGAGAGGGTGAAGGAGGCGGCGGAGCTGCTGCTCGCGTCCGAGAGGCCGGTCATCGTGGCGGGCGGGGGCGCCGCGGCGTCCGCAGCCTCCGGCGAGGTCACAGCCCTCGCGGAGCTCCTCGGCATCCCGGTCCTGACGACGCCCTGCGGCCGCGGCGTCATCCCCGAGAGCCACCCCCTCGCCGTCGGCCTCGTCGGCCTCTACAGGACCCGGGTCGGGCGGAGGGTCTACCAGGAGGCCGACCTGGTCGTGTCTCTGGGCTCCCGGAACGAGGAGTTCCAGACCGCGGCGTGGAGCTACTTCCCCGACGGGGCGAAGTTCATCCAGGTGGACATCGACCCCTTCGAGGTGGGGAGGAACTGGGTCCCGGACGTGGCGGTGGTCGGCGACGTGAAGCTCGTCCTCCGGGACCTGATGGCCGCCGTCTCCGAGAGGGTTCGTCGGAAACCGCTGGAGGAGATGCCGCGGGTGAGGTCCATCATCGAGGCGAAGGAGGCCTTCGAGGCCGAGGTGGAGGCGGAGTGCGGCGACGCGTCGGTCCCGCTGAAGTCGAAGCGGGTCGTCCACGAGGCGAACAGGGTCTTCGGCCCCGGGACGGTGCTGGTCAACGAGAACGGCTCCCAGGACCTCTGGTCCTACTACTACCCCTACTACAAGGTCCTCGACGTGGACGGCTGCGTCGCCCCGGCGGAGCAGACCTGCATGGGCTTCGGCGTCGCGGGCGCCATCGGCGCCAAGCTCGCCGCCCCCGACAGGAAGGTTCTCTGCACCACGGGGGACGGCGCCTTCCAGATGTTCATGAAGGAGCTGCCCACCGCCGTCCAGTACGGCGCGCCCGTGACCTGGATCGTCCTCAACAACTACAGCCTGGGCTGGATTAAGCTCCACCAGAAGGCCCTGGGCGAGCGGTACATCTCCGTCGATTTCGAGGCCCAGCCCGATTTCGCCGCGGTCGCTGAGGCATGCGGCTGCTACGGGGCGCATATCGAGGAGCCCGAGGCCATCCGCCCCGCTCTGGAGGAGGCAGTGAGGCAGAACGCCGCCGGCGTCCCAGCGGTCCTCGACTTCGTTGTCGACCCGTGGGACTTCCCCGACGGCTTCAAGGAGTTCCACCCCGACATATGGCGGAGCTGAGGCCTCAGGTCCTCAGGATGGGGCAGGTCATGCAGTGGACGCCGCCGTTCCCCTTCCTCAGCTCGTCTCCGGGTATCTGGACGACCTCTATGCCGCGGTCCCGCGCCTCCCGCATCACCCTGGGGTTCCCCTCGTAGTGGATGGCGAGGTCGCGGTCGACGGTGAGGAAGTTCGCGGCCATATCCCTTCGCTCCCGGTTGGTGATCTCCAGGAGGTCCCATCCTTCCTCCCTCAGCCAGCCGACGAAGGACGCCCTCCACGCCTCGGATCGCGTGTAGAACTCGGCGGGCGCGTGCTCCAGGGTCGCGATGTGGACGAGAGCGATCCTTCCAGGGAGCTCGGCGAAGTCTCCGTCGATGTGGATGTCATCCGGGGGGAGGTTGAGGATGACGAAGGTGTCGACCACATCCTTCTCGAAGAGGAAGTCCCTGATCGCCTCGAGGGCGTCCCTCGTGGTCCGGCTGCACAGCCCCGCGACCGCGACCCTCCCCTCGATCAGGGCGAAGCCCCCGCCCTCAAAGGTCATGGGCCCCGTCAGCTCCAGGCCCACCGGCACGCCGATGGCCTCGTGCGCCGCCTTGATGATGGGGGTCTCCAGCCTCCTCGACGCCAGCCCCATCCGCATCAGGATCGCCCCCGCATCCGTCACGACGCTGCTGTCCCGGGTGAAGACCAGGTTGGGACAGCGGGCCACCTGCTTCGCCATCCTCGGATCTCCTCCGACGAGGGCGCCGACGTCCAGCACCTCGACCATGGCCTCCGCGAGGGCGTCCATGAGCCTCCGGTGCTCCGCGATGAAGCGATCGACGTCCACGGGCTGGTCGAAGTGGTGCTTCTCGGGGTCGCGGTTGGCGAGCTCCAGCTCCCGCCCCGGGTGATGGACCAAGACGCGTCTTAGGACCCCGCTCTCATGGGTGATTCCGAACCGAGGCATAGAGGAGTGTGTGTCCAGAGGAGCGTTAAACATGGTTTCCACGTAGCCCGCGTGACAGAGTCTGGGAGTTGATAATTGGGTCGAGGGATACGCGGCTCAGCCGGAAGAAGAGGGGGTTATTTCCTTCTCTTCTCGATTAGTTCCTGGATGTATTGTGGGACCTCAGGGTTTATGCCGTCGCCTACAAGGTACACCCTGCCTCTCTCTGCTCCGATCCTTCTCTTCCTGGACAGGTCTCTGATGCCCTCCATTATCGAGTTGGCCGCGAAGGCGAAAACTGTGAGTAGCAGAGGCGAGAGAAAGATCAACACGCCCAGCAGCTCGTGAAGCTGGATGCCCCCCACCCGCCTATCGCCGTCGGGTTATGTGTTATATATTGTTTTATAAAACGGTTGCGGGTCGATAGTGCTTTAATCATGCTCGGGGAATGTCTCTGTGAAGGTGAACTTCTTGGTCAAGCTCAGGATAAGCTGGAGCGAGTACAGGCGTCGCATCGAGAGGGTCCGGGAGGAGATGGCGGAGCGGGAGCTGGACGTGCTGCTGCTCGCCAACGGCAAGCACATCTTCTACCTCTCCCACTTCACCCACATGACGACGGAGCGCCCCGCGGTCCTCGTGGTGCCGCCGGACGGGGATCTCATCTTCCTCGGCCCCCTGCTGGAGGCCGATCACCTCAAGCATCAGACCAGGCTCGTCGGTGAGGTGCGGACCTACCTCGACTACCCCGGCGAGAGGCACCCTATCGACCTATTCGCGGAGTGGCTCACTGACCTCGGCTACGGGAAGGCGAGGATCGGGGCCGACAACCCTGCCGGGGCCGCGGGAGCCTACGGGTACACGGGGCCGCCTCTGAGCGAGAAGATGCCCGACGCCACCTTCGTCAAGGCGGGGGACATCCTCTGGAAGATGCGGCTCGTGAAATCGCGGGAGGAGATAGCCCTCATCAAGGAGAGCGCCAAGTGGGGGAACCTCGCCCACCGGCTGCTGCAGGAGTACACGGCGCCGGGCCTCTGGGATGTCGAGGTCTCGCTGATGGCGTCGCTGGAGGCCTCATCCGTCATGAAGAAGACCCTGGGGCCGGAATACGAGCAGATACGGCCGGGGAGGGCGCCGGCGTCCGCCGGCTTCCGCGGCCAGGTCGGCCCGAAGTCGGCGATGCCCCACTCCATCGGCGTCGGCAGGGTGATCAAGGAGGGCGATGTCCTCGTCACTGGGGCCGGGGCCGACGTGGGCGGGTACAACAGCGAGCTGGAGCGGACCATGATCGTGGGGAGGCCGACGCCGAAGCAGGAGCGATACTTCGAGGTGATGGTGAAGGCGCAGGACGCCGCCCTCGAGGCGATGGGGCCCGGCGTCAAATGCAGCGAGGTCGACAAGGCGGCGAACAAGGTCATCGTCGAGGCCGGGTACCGCGACCTCATAAGGCATCATACGGGGCACGGCATCGGGCTGGAGGGGCATGAGCCGCCGTGGCTGGACATCGGCAACGACCTGGAGCTGAGGCCGGGCATGGTGCTGAGCTGCGAGCCCGGCATCTACGACCTCGGATACGGCGGCTTCCGCCACTCCGACACCGTCGTCATCACGGAGGACGGCGCCGAGCGGATCACCTACTACCCGAGGGACATCGAGTCGCTGACCATCCTCTAGCCTCTCCTCTCTTTTCCGGCTATTCACAAGTGCTCCTTCAGCCATTCCAGGACCGTTTTGATGAGGGGTATCCTGTGCTCCGTGAAGCTGTGGTCGGCTCCGTCGATGAGAACCCACTTCTTCGGCTCCCCCGCGGCCTCGTAGAGGGACCGGCACAGCTCCGGCGGCGTCACGGTGTCGTTGGAGCCAGCGACGACCATGACGGGAGTCCTCGCGCCCCGGATGGTCTCGACGGGGTTAAGGTTCTCAAGGAGCCAGGGGAGCTCCGACCGAATCAGATCGGCGTTCAGCCCTCTCAGCTTGCCTTCGCCCATGCTGAGGAAGATGGACACGACGGTCTCCAGCGCCTCGCCCTCCGCAAACGCCCTCAGATCGGCGGCCGGGCTCATGAAGACCCCGGTCTTCAGCCTGGGATCGTCGCTCAGCCGCTTCGCAAGGGGGACGGCGCCCAGGGAGTGGCCGATCAGGCCGACCCGGAGAGGGTCGACGAAGGGCTGGGTGAGCAGGTGCTCGACGGCGTCCCGCGTCGAGGGATCGAGACCCCGGAAGCTGTAGTTCCCCTCGCTCCCCCACGCGCCCCGGTAGTAGAAGATGAGGACGGCGATGTCGTTGAGCGCGAGCTCCTCCGCGAGGTCCATGTTCTTGGTGTCGCCGGGGTATCCGTGGCAGAGGGTGACGGCGGGGAACCTGCCCGGAGTGTTTGGCCGGTAGACCCGGCCGAGAAGCCTGAACCCCTCGCTCTCGAACGAGACGTTCTCGACGATGATGCCCAAAATAATGGCCTCCGATGTATAGAACGCTGGCAGTTGAATATCTCTTTTATCTTATCGAAGGGTCCTGGGCCTCCTTAGCTCGGTGAACGGCGGCGCTCCGCAACCTATTTAATCGCTGCGGGTCACACCTCTCTTGAGTTGCCCAAGCGGATCGCGAAGCGGGTGAGGAAGCCGAGGAACATCTGGCTCAGGGAGCTGGTTTCATCCGACCCCGAGCTGGGCCTCGGCCTCGACTACACGGCGAGGAGCCTCCAGATGCGGGCCCCCAGGGGCGGGCTCTGCGCCGTCTGCAAGGGCTCGAAGCTCCTCTGCGGCAAGACCCGGTGTCCCGTCATCGCGCGCCTGACCTCGCACCTGAAGCTATGGCGGAGCGTGAAGGGGCTGTCGGTGGACGGGTCCTCTCCGCCCAGCGTCTTCGTCGGCCGCTTCGGCTACCCGTACGTGAACGTGGGGCCCCTGACCCCGCCCTTCTACGGGGACACCTCGATGTACGACGCGCCCGAGCGGTGGCTGGGGAAGACCATCGAGGAGATCATCGACTTTCGCTCCCAGCTCATCCGCGGCATGTACCGGGTCCACGTGAAGAAGCCGAACGCCGCGGGGAAGATACTGGACCTGACGAGGGAGCTGGCCCTCGCCGAGCACTACGTGGAGACGGAGATGAAGCTGAAGAAGCGCCCCCGGAAGCGGTTCTACGTCGATGGCGACATCCAGCCCATAGGGCCGACGGCGCCCCTGGAGCGGATCGACGTCGGCTACCTCCGGTGGGACCGGTACATGGAGAAGGCATACTACGACACGGACCTGAAGGCGTCGGAGGCGACGAAGATGCTGTTCGACCGCGGCGTCCCCGTCACCCGCATCCAGAGGGCCTTCAGCGTGGGGAGCTTCGGCGTCGAGAGGAACCGGCGGCTCGTCCCCACCAGGTGGAGCATCACCGCGGTGGATGACA
>QMXQ01000051.1 GCA_003662205.1 Candidatus Bathyarchaeota archaeon | reverse complement strand
GTCGAGGTTCTCAGGGGCTGCAGCAACTACCTGCGGGCGCGTGCGGCGCTGCCCGCGGGGGCCTGCGAGGGCTGCGGGCGATGTCGAAGCGGCGGCCTTGAGGAGCGATACGACTGCCCCCTGGGGGTTCCCCCGGGCTGCGGCTACTGCTCTGTCCCCAGCCTGTACGGACCTCCCAAAAGCCGCTCGGTGGAGGGGATCTGCCGGGAGGTCCGGGGGCTGCTGGCGGAGGGCGTCAAGCGCATCGTGCTGAGCGCGCCCGATCTCCTCGACTACGGTAGGGACCTGCTCGTGGAACCGGAGCCGCTGACGGACCCCAGGCACCCCAAGCCGAACTACGAGGCCCTTGAGGAGCTGCTCTCGCGGCTCACGGAGCTGGCCGACTTTGGGAGGGACGCCTCCCTCATGATCGAGAACATCAAGGGGAACCTCGTCACCGAGCGCGCCGCCAGGCTGCTGGGAAGATACCTGCCCGGGACGCCCGTCAACATAGGCTTCGAGACCGGCTCCAGGGAGCACAGCCTCCAGCTCGGCAGGCCCTCCACGCCCGAGGAGAACCTGCGCGCTGTCAGACGGCTGAAGCGGGCGGGGCTCAAGCCCTACGTCTACTTCATCCACGGGCTGCCGGGGCAGACGCGAGAGACCGTCGACGCGACCGTGAGGACCATCAGCGAGAGCGTCGAGGCGGGCGCGGCCAGGATCATCCTCTACCGGTTCCAGCCGCTGCCCATGTCCACCTTCAGCGACCGGCCCGCGGCGCCCCCTGCCGCCAGGGACCCGCTGAGCCACCGGATCCACGAGGCCGCCCAGCGGGCGAACCGGACCCTCAAAGAGGAGCTCGTGGGGCGGAGGCTCCGGGTCGTCGTCGCCGAGGCCTACGGGCGGGACCGCCGTCTCCACGTGGCCTACCCCCTGCAGCACGGCCCGGTGGTGCTCCTCGAAGGCGCGGAGGGGCGGGTGGGAGAGGTCGTCGAGGCCATCGTCGTCGGCGTGGTCTCCGACCGCATGGTCAGAGGTCGCCTCGGGGACGCTATGTTTTAAAGAGAGGTCTTGGAGTTTTATTTGCGTCGGTGGAGCTGTATGGATCTGGATGAAGAGAAGGGCGGGGCGCGGGAGTCCCAGGGCGGCCCGGTGTACGAGTGCGTCCGCTGCGGGCGGCGGGTCTCATTCTCCGAGCTTGAGCGCTACATATCCTTCCGCTGCCCCTACTGCGGGTATCGCGTCTTCCGCAAGATCAGGGCGCCCATCGTGAAGCGGGTGAAGGCCCGATAGCCCGGGGTGTCAAGATGAGTAAGCATGAGACTTTGGAGGAGAAGCGCGCGGCGCTCATCATCAAGTACAGGGACCTCAAGGTGGACCGGGTCGAGAGGGAGGCCGAGAAGATCATCTTCTACCTGTCGCGCGGCGAAGAGAGGTACGTGATGCTCTGCGTTCTCGGCCAGAAGACCATCGGCATCTCCTACGTCCGCGAGCTCAAGGCGCTGGTGGAGAAGGAGGGCGCCGCCAAGGGGATCATGGTCGGGAACGGCAAGTACACATACTCCGCGAAGAGCACGGCGAGCAAGATGGGCGTCGAGCTCATTCCGCCGACCCTGCCGACCTTTGACGTCTTCGAGCATGAGCTCGTCCCGCGGCATGAGATCCTCTCGGAGGAGGATCGGCGGGAGATCCTGGAGCGGTTCCACGCCAAGCCGTATCAGTTCCCCTGGATCAAGGCCTCCGACCCCATCGCGATAATCCTCGGCGCCGAGCCCGGCGACATCATCAGGATCACGGGGGAGAGCGCGACCGCGGGGAAGTCCGAGTCCTACCGCTACGTCGTCAAGTAGGCCGGCTCCTAGGCGTCCTCTGACCCCTCGGCTCCGGCGGCCTCCTGGCGTCCTTCTTTCTCGATCTCGTGGAGGATGACAAGTGCCTCGCCCAGAGGGATGTCGAGCCTCAGCGAGAGCTCCTCGGCGGTGATGTCGGGCGATTCGAGGATCAGGGTGTCCCTGACGTAGGCCTTATGCGCGGGGTACATGGGGAGCGCGTGGACGGTCTCCACGAGGATCAGCCAGAGGGGATTCCTCTCCACCTCGGTCAAGGGCCTCAGCTCTGGGTCAGCTTCTCGTACATCTTGTCGAAGGTCCAGCGGAGGCTGCTCCGTATCTCCCTAAGCCTCCTCTCCCCGCCGTAGTTTCGGACGACCAACCTGAGCAGCCGGTCCCCGTCGGTGGAGACCTCGTAGGAGAGGACGTCCTCGGGGGGGATCTCGCCCCTCGATGCCCGCTCCTCGTCCGTGGACCTCATGTTGGCGAGGACCCTGTCGATGAGGAAGGCCTGGAAGGGCGGGATGGAGACCGTGAAGGCCAGGTCGTCTCGGGGGGTGAAGATGATCTCCCTCTCATCCGCCTGCATCGTGCCCAGAACCGTTCCGTCCTTCGCCTTGACGGAGATCGCGCCCCTCTCCTCAGGCGGCTCCGGGACCGGCTGGCGGAACCCGCGCCTCGCTATGAGCTTGTCTATCTCAGCGACAGCCCTCCTCAGGTCCTCCACCTCTGCCTGCAGCCTCCCCATCCGCCTCTTGAGGTCCTCGCGGATCCTCAGAAGCCTCCTCGTCTCCTCCTCGTCGCTCATCGCGCGTCTCCTCGGAAAGGTTTCTGAACGATAGTTTAGATTGAAAGGATATAAAGACATCCCGAAGACAGTTTGATGTCGCCCCTAGGGTTGGTCTCATGAGGTGAGAGGAACCGCGGCCTCGGGTCCGCGCCGGTGGACGGGAAAGGGGATCTCTGACCTCCCGCTGATGGCGTGTGCATGGGTCCGGCGACGGTTATCCCTCGGCTCGCCGTCCCCGTCTTAATCAGTTTTTTATCGTGGGGGCGTGGAGTAGGTATCAGGTGAGGTTCTTGCTGGGCCGAGGATTTGTCGAGCGATACTACGAGCTGAGCGGGGAGAAGGAGAGCTTCCTCTGCGTCGGCCTCGACCCCGCGACGGGCGCCATGAGGGACCGGTACGTGGTCCCGCCGCCGCTGATAGAGCGCCACGGGCTGTCAGGGGGGATCAAGAGGTTCTGCCTCGACGTCATCGAGGCCGTCGCCCCCTACACGCCCATCATCAAGCCCAACGCCCAGTTCATCACCTACCCCCTCTCCCTAGACGACCTGCGGGAGATCGTCGATGCCATCCACGAAGGCGGCTGCCTCGCGCTCCTGGACGCGAAGCTCACCGACATCGGCTCCACCAACCGGGCGGGGCTCCACTGGATCGGGGAGGCGGGCTTCGACGCCGTCACCTTCAGCCCCTTCCCCGGCTTCGAGAACGGGAGCGACGCCGTCTACGCGTGGGCGAGGGAGAGGGACAAGGGCATCTTCGCCCTCTGCAGGATGTCGAACCCCGGCACCCACGACTACCAGTCGCTGGAGGTCGGCGGCGAGCCCCTCTACCTGCGCCTGGCGAGGGACGCCTACGAGCGCGGCTCCAACGGCTTCGTCGTCGGCTGCACGGCGACCTCCGAGCTGGGCGAGATCAGGAGACTCATCGGAGAGGAGCGGCTCATCCTCGCCCCAGGGCTGGGGCCGCAGGGAGGCGACCCCGCCGTCGCCCTGAGGCTGGGAGGAAACAGCAGGGGCGAGGGCCTCATCGTCGCCTCCTCCCGGTCCATCGACTACGCGTACGAGACGCTGGGCTGGAGCTGGGAAAGGTTCGCCGAGGCCGCCGCCGCCCAGGCCGAGAAGAAGCGGAACGAGCTCAACGAGCTCAGGGAGCGCGTCCTCGGTTGACGGCCCCGCGTCTCCCGCGCGCTAGGTTAGGTTTTAATACGATGTTGAACCAGAAACTTTGATTGCCAAGAGGTAAGAGGTTTGACAGGCAAGCTTATCGAGGTGAGGTTCCACGGCCGAGGCGGCCAGGGAGCCTGGACCGCGTCCCTCCTCCTCGCCCAGGCGGGCCTGAAGGAGGAACGGTATATCCAGAGCTTCCCCGCCTTCGGGCCGGAGCGGGCCGGCGCTCCCATCACGGCGTTCACCCGCATCAGCGACGAGCCCATCACCCTCCATTCCAGCGTCTACGAGCCCGACGTCGTCGTGGTGCTCGACCCGACGCTGCTGGGGCCCGCCGTCGCCGACGGGGTGACGCCGGGGACGAAGCTGGTGGTGAACACGGGCCAGACGCCCGCCGACGTAAGGGGGCGCCTGGGGCTGGGGGATGTGGAGACCTGGGTGCTGGACGCGACCACCCTGGCGCTGAAGGTCCTAGGCCGACCCATAACCAACACGGCGATGCTGGGCGCCGTCGTGAGGGCGACGGAGATGGTGAAGCTGGACTCGCTCCTGGCCGTGGTGAAAAAGCGGTTCCCCGGCCGCGTCGGGGAGCTGAACCAGGAGCTGATCAAGACCGCGTACAAGGAGGCGACGAAGGGATGAGCGAGCAGAAGCCCGGGTGGAGGGAGCTCCCCAGGGGCGCGGTCCCGTACAAGTCCACGGAGGAGTACGAGACCGGCGACTGGGGCGTGGAGTACCCCGAGATCGACCGCAGCAGGTGCACCAAGTGCATGCTCTGCCACTTCTACTGCCCCGAGGGGGCCATAAAAGTGCGGGAGGACGGCTACACGGAGGTCGACCTCAGGTACTGCAAGGGGTGCGGCATCTGCGCCGAGGAGTGCCCCGTCAAGTGCATCAAGATGGTGTTGAAGACATGATGAAAATGGAGAAGCAGATCCTGATGGGCCTGAACGGCGACGAGGCGGTCGCCTACGCCGTCAAGCAGGTGAACCCCGACGTCGTCGCCGCGTACCCCATCACCCCCCAGACCATCATCGTTGAGCGGTTCAGCGAGTACGTCGCCGACGGCCTCGTCGACACCGAGTTCGTCGCCGTCGAGTCCGAGCACAGCGCCCTCAGCAGCTGCGTCGGCGCGGCCGCCGCCGGGGCGAGGGCTTTCACGGCGACCGCGGCGAACGGGCTGGCCCTGATGTGGGAGATCACCTACATCGCGGCCTCCCTCCGGCTGCCCATCGTGATGGCCGTGGCGAACAGGGCCCTCAGCGGCCCCATCAACATCCACAACGACCACAGCGACTCCATGGGCGCCCGGGACAGCGGCTGGATACAGATCTACTGCGAGAACAGCCAGGAGGTCTACGACGCCTGCATCGAGGCGTGGCGCATCGGGGAGCACCCCGACGTCCAGCTCCCGGTCATGGTCTGCCTCGACGGCTTCACACTGAGCCACACCATGGAGAACGTCCTCACCCTCCCGGACGAGACGGTGAGGGAGTTCATCGGCGAGCGAAGGTTCATCACCGTCAAGGGACACACGGGGGAGGCCGAGCTCCGGCTCAACCCCGAGGCACCCCTCACCATGGGCCCCCTCGACCTCCAGGACTTCTACTTCGAGCACAAGCTCCAGCAGGTCGAGGCGATGAAGCACGCCCTGAGGGTGATACCCGAGGTCGACGCCGAGTACGCCGAGGTCTCGGGCCGACGCTACGGGGTGCTCCACCCGTACAGGATGGAGGACGCCGAGGTCGCCCTCATAGGGCTGGGCTCCACCATGGGGACCGTCAGGCACGTCGTCGACACCCTGAGGAGCGAGGGCGTCAAGGCAGGGCTCCTGAAGATGAGGGTGTTCCGCCCCTTCCCCGCCGAGGAGCTCATCGAGGCCGTCGGCGACGTCCCCGTCATCGGCGTCCTCGACAAGGCGGCGAGCTTTGGGGCGCCGGGCGGCCCCCTCTACGAGGAGGTGAAGACCACCTTCTACGACGAGGCCGACAGGCCGCTTATCGCCGACTACATCTACGGCCTCGGCGGCAGGGACGCCTCCCCGCAGCTGATCAGGGACATCTTCAGGCGCCTGGAGGAGATCCGAGCCAGGGGCGAGGTCGCCGAGAAGGTGAGCTTCGTGGGGGTCAGGGAGTAGGAGGTGAAGCGATGAGCGACTTGACGCTTAGGGAAGCCGCGAAGAAGACCGATCTCCTCGCGCCGGGCCACAGGCTCTGCGCGGGGTGCGACGAGTCCATCATAGTCCGGATGGTGCTGAAGGCGGTCAGGGGGCCGACGATGGTGACCGCCGCCACGGGCTGCCTCGAGGTCGCCACCACCATCTTCCCCTACACCGCGTGGAGGCTGCCCTGGATCCACAGCGCCTTCGAGAACGCCGCCGCCACCGCCAGCGGCATGGAGGCCGCCTGGCGGGCGATGAGGCGGAAGGGTAGGGGGCCGCTGGCGAAGTATGAGACCCTCGACATCGTCGCGTTCGCCGGGGACGGCGGCACCTACGACATCGGCCTCCAGGCCCTCTCCGGCGCCCTGGAGCGGGGGCACGACTTCACCTACGTGCTGCTGGACAACGAGGCGTACATGAACACCGGCATCCAGCGGAGCGGCGGGACGCCCCACGCCGCGGCGACGACGACGAGCCCCGCCGGCCACGTCATCCCGGGGAAGAGGGAGTGGAAGAAGCCGATAGACGAGATCGTCATCGCGCACGAGATCCCCTACGTGGCGACGATGAGCGCCGCCTGGCCCATGGACGTGATGCGCAAGGCCAGGAGCGCCTTCGAGGCCGAGGGGCCCGCCTTCCTCCACGCCATCGTCCCCTGCACCCGGGGCTGGAGGTATCCCTCGGAGAAGACCATAGAGATCTCCCGCCTCGCGGTCCAGACCTGCATCTTCCCCCTCTGGGAGTGCAGGCTGGAGGAGGGGCGGCCGGTCTACAAGCTCTCGGCGGCGAGCGCGGCCATCGCGAGGAGGCCCGAGTCGAAGAAGCCGGTGGAGGAGTACCTGAAGCTGCAGGGGAGGTTCCGCCACCTGTTCCGGCCTGAGAGGCGCGACGACATCATCGACAGCATCCAGGCCTGGGTCGACCACCGGTGGCAGATGCTCCTGGAGAAGGCCGGCTTCTAGCCCCCTTTTTCTCTCCCTGTTTTTAAATCCCCGTAGCCCCTTTTACATCTGGGAATGGCGTTCAACAACTCGATCCGAGAGATGCTCTCGAAGAGGATCGCCGGGGAGGTCGTCTTCTCCTCCAGCCCGGGCCTGACCATGAAGAAGTGGCGGACCCTGTTCGAGGCGAGCCAGGTCGAGGTCGCCGAGGCGCTGGGCTGCTCCCCCTCCGTCATCAGCGACTACGAGACGGGTCGCCGCCGCTCCCCGGGGAGCGTCTTCATCCGCCGGTTCGTCGAGGCCCTCCTGGAGATCGACGGCAGGCGGGGCGGCAGGTACATGCGCCAGCTGGCCCGGATCACCCTCAACCCCGGCGACGTCTTCATCGACATCCGGGAGTTCACGGCGCCGGTGACGGCGGGGGAGATCTGCGAGGCGGTCGACGCCGAGGTCCTCGTGGGGGAGGGCGCCCTCGACCAGGACGTCTTCGGTTACACCGTCATCGACAGCCTGAGGGCCATCCAGACCCTCTCAGGCCTCGACTTCTACAGGATCTTCGGGGCGACCAGCGAGAGGGCCCTGATTTTCGTCGGCGTCAGCCGGGGGAGGTCGCCCATGATCGCCGTGAAGATCAGCCCCTTCAAGCCCCGGATCGTCATCCTCCACGGCCCGGTGAGGCGGATAGACCCCCTCGCCGTCAGCCTAGCACAGCACGAGAACATCCCCCTCGCCGTCTCCAGGCTCCCAACCCAGGACCAGCTCGTCGAGGCCCTGCTGGACCTCTACAGAGCCACCCAGGAGTAACCCGCCTAGAGGCTTCTCCGCAGGGGGAATTCGTGGCCGCACTGGGGGCACTTCGAGTAGCTGCAGCTGACGTTGGACGGACATCCGCCGCAGGCGAAGGTCCTGCTGTAGCCGAGGTCATACACCGCCCCGCACTTCGGGCAGGTGACGAGGTTCCGCCGGCCGCCGCCTCTCTTCATGCCGATCCACGACTAGGCTCCGAGCGGGGATTAAAGGATTTTCCCTCGTCGTCCCTCGGAGAACTCTCCAGAAAAAAGGGAGGGGAAGTGGCTAGTCTCCTTCAGGCTAAGCTATCCTACCTGGTCGCGGATTCGACGTTGCACTCGACGATGTACTGCCCGTTGATGGTGAAGACCGTTATGGCGCACGTGGTGCCGACGTCGTCAAGGCTGATGTTGTCGGGGTCCTTCACGTAGAACAGGATCTCTCCGCTGGAGGCGAGGGGGAGGTCATCCGAGGCCTGGGTGTAGCTGCGCCCGTCTATGGTCACGCTCCCGCCCGTCAGCTTCGCCGCGCTGGTGACGTTCATAGACCCGGAGATCGACGTCCCAGAGGGAACGCGATAATAGTAAACCCGTGACCAGGGGACCTCCACGCCCCTGACGGATATCTTATCGACGAGGACGTCCCTGCCGCCGAGGTTCTCCACCCTGAAGGCGGCGACGGCCCCAGTGCTGTTAACCCAGATATGATGCTTGTTGACCTTGACCTCCTCCTGCTCTGTCCGGGTCATGGTGATATTGGTGGCGTAGTAGGTGACGACCCCCGCCAGCAGCACCGCCACCACTAGGAGTATCAGCGTCGTGACGACCTGACTCAGGCCCCGTCTATTATTGTGTAGCCTAGCCATTCCGGTTGACCTGAACAAAAGGGGTGAGGTCTACTCTTATCTCCATTGTTGTGTAGGCAGCCGCCACACACAGATCGATGATGCCCTCTATCCCGAGGCCGTCGAATATGGCTGCACTGACCTACACCACTATTACTTAAAGCAATTATGTATCGAAAATCCATTTCAGCGGTTCACGTCCCCCGCCCCGCGGGGGTAGATCAGACCCGGATCAGAACTCGGGGCGGGGCTTCCCCCGCTTCCTGTCCAGGCTCGCCTTCACCAGGCCGTAGTAGGGGGGCGACGGGCTCCACGGGCGGCTCTTGAACTCGGGGTGGAACTGGGTCGCCAGGAAGTAGTAGTTCTCGGGGCGCTCCAGTATCTCCTTGCGCC
>QMXQ01000050.1 GCA_003662205.1 Candidatus Bathyarchaeota archaeon | reverse complement strand
TAGACGTCGGCGGCTCGGTGAAGATCGAGTCGGAGGTCACGGTAGATGAGGTTGACGTGGGCGGCCGCGTCCAGGTTGCGGGCGGCGTCATCCGGCGGGAGATAGAGGTCGGCGGCTCCCTGGAGTCAACGCGCCCCCTCAAATTCGAGGGCATCGACGTCGGCGGCTCTGTCCGTATCGCCGGAGGGGAGGGCGGAGACGTCAAGGTCGGCGGCTCATTCAAGAGTGACGGAGACCTCACATTCCGTCGGATAGAGGTCGGCGGAAGGGTCGAGATACTCGGCGACGCCTCCGGCAGAAGCATCGTAGTCGGCGGCGTGGTCAAGGTCAAGAACAGCCTGAGGCTGTCCGAGGAACTGCGGGTGGGAGGCAGTGCAGAGATAGGCGGAGACGTCAAGGCCGAGTCCATACGCGTCGGAGGCAGGTTGGAGGCCGAGAGGGCAGAGGCAGACGAGGAGATCAAGACCAGCACCCTCATAACCGCCTCGGGGGCGAAGGCGCGAAGGATAGAGATCGGGAGGAGGGGGGAGGCCCAGGGGCCCCTCATCGCCGACACCGTTCTCGTCAGGGAGCGGGCCCGCGTCGAGGACATCTACGCCGAATCGGTCACGCTGAGGCGGGGCTGCCGCGCGCGGAACATCTACGCCGCGAGGGTCACCATCGAGACTCGATGCAGAATAAGCGGGGAGGTGAGATACACCGAGTCCCTCAAGGTCGAAGGCGACGTCGGGTTCGCCTCCCCGCCCGAAAAGGCTGAAAAGCTACCTTCCCCACCCTTTTAACAGCGACAGATGGTTGATGCCATGGAGCGCCGGACCCGCTATGACATATACTCCGACATCCTCGAAACGATACTGAGGAAAGGGGTCAGCGGCATCACCCGCATCTCCTACGGCGCCAACCTGCCCGTCGACAGGGCCAAGAGGGCCGTCGCCTTCCTCGCCGAGCGCTGCCTGGTGAAGGAGGAGGAGTACGGCGGCACCCGTGGATACCGGCTGACAGCCCGCGGAGGCGAGTTCCTACAGGCCCTCAAGACCGTTAAGAAATACCTCGACTCCGGGCTGGAGGAGTGAGGAGCCCCTAAGCCTCCACCGCTCCGCTCAACTCACGTTTTGTGACCCTCTACCGTGATCATTCCACGCACCCACGGAGTGTGAGTCGAGTTTAAAACCTGCCCTCCGAATGCCTCATCTCGGCTGATGGGTTATGGCAGGGATAGACATCGCGGAGGAGAACCTCCGGAGCCTGAAGGCGATTCAGAACGTCATCGAGGTCGAGGAAGGAAGGGAGACAAGCCTGGATGAGGTCTTGACTCGAATCCTCGCGTTCTACCGGAGATTTGTCCCCTACAACTGATCGACGCCAAGGGCTAAACACCGACTTTCCTTTTTTTAGCTCCTCTTCCGGAATCTCAGTGCAACCCGTGGGTTTGCTCCTTCGGCAGGTCCCAGTTTTCAGCGGAGGGGGTTCCGAGGAAGATTCTTATCCCTCGGGCACAGCAGAAAGGTTGTGCAGGCATCAACCCAGGGCAGAGCCGTCCTCTGCATGCTGAAGACGAACCCCCACGACCACAGGGTCTACCGCATCAAGCTCGACGAGCTCCGCCGCCTCGTCGAGACCCTCGGCGTGGAGGTCGTCGGAGAGTTCGTCCAGACCCGGCACCGGCCCTTCGCCCGTTACCACATCGGCAGCGGCAAGGTGAAGGAGCTCCGCCGCTACGTGGAGAAGCACGGGATCGACCTCGTCGTCTTCTACAACATCCTCCGGAGCAGCCAGAAGCTCAACCTGATCCGGGCCTTGGGATGTGATGTCGTCGACCGGTACGAGGTGACCCTTGAGATCTTCGACCGGATGGCGTCGGACAACCTGAGCAAGCTCCAGATCGAGGCGGCCCGCCTTGAGAAGCTGGCCCCCTACTTCAAGCTTGAGGCGTCCGTCAGGTATCATAACGAGCGCGCCTTCTTCCGCAGCATGGGCGAGTACGCCTACCACAGCCAGCTGAGGGAGCTCACCCGCCGCCAGGCCCGGATACGGGAGCAGATCAGGGCGCTGAAGAAGGAGAAGAGGCAGCGGATAAGGAAGCGGAGGCGGCTGGGATACCCCCTCGTCTGCATCTCGGGCTTCTACAACGCGGGCAAGACCAGCCTCTTCAACGCGCTTACGGGCGACACCAAGCTTGTCAGCCCCCAGCCCTTCACCACCCTCAGCAGCAAGTACCAACGCCGTTACATCGACGCCGAGACCACGCTGCTCTTCATCGACACCATCGGGTTCGTCATCGACCTCGACCCCCGCCTCATCAAGAGCTTCGAGCTCAACCTGGAGGACATCCGCAGCGCCGACCTCGTCCTGCTGCTCCTGGAGATCACCGATCCCCCCCTCACCCTCCGCATAAAGCTCAGCGAGGGCGTCAGGCTGCTGACGGAGATCGGCGTCCCCCGGGACCGGATCATCATCGTCTTCAACAAGATCGACCTCACCCCGGACCCCCCGGAGGTCGTCGGAGAGAGGATCGGCCTTGAGCGTCTCGGCCTCCCGTGGACCGCCGTCTCCGCAAAAAAGCGGATCAACCTCGACGGCCTGCTCCACATCATCACCGAGAGGCTCAAGCAGATCAGGGAGGCGCCCCAGATAGAACAGGAGAAGGTTGCAGCAGTTGAGCAGGGCTGAAGAGATCATAGCGCGACTCCTCGAACACTACGAGCGGCGCTGGCGCCCTCGGAGGGGCGACCCCTTCCGTAGCCTCGTGCGCATCATCCTCAGCCAGAACACGAGCTACAGGAACGAGGCGGCGGCGTACGAGCAGCTTGAGCGCGTCATCGGCGTCACACCCGAGGCCCTTGCCGAGGCGCCGGTCGAGAGGATCGCCGAGGCCATCCGCCCCGCCGGCATGCACAATCAGCGCAGCAGGACCCTGAAGAGGGTGGCCGCGGCGGTCCTAGAGCGCTACGGCGGAGACATCGCCCCCATTCTGAGCAAGCCCTACCCCGAGGCCCGCCTCGAGCTCATGGAGCTGCCCGGCGTCGGCCAGAAGACGGCTGACGTCCTCCTCATGTTCGACGCGGGCAAGGCGGTCATCCCCGTCGATCGTCACATCGACCGCATCGCCAAGCGCCTGCAGCTCGTGCCGCCCAAGGCGGCGTACGACGAGGTCCGCCGCGCTCTTGAGGCCGCCGCCGACCCCGACAGGTATGAGGACGTCCATGTTCTCCTCATCCGCTTCGGGCGGGAGGTCTGCCGGGCTCAGCGCCCCCGCTGCGACGGTTGCTTCCTCGGCGACCTCTGCCCCTACCCTCGCGGGGAAAGAATTAACTAGGGATACCTCACACCCTTTAGCGGTGTGTCTTTTGACCGATGAGAGGACGCCGACGGGGGTCCCGGGCCTCGACGAGTTGATCGGCGGCGGCATCCCCAGAGGCCACGTCGTCCTCATCATGGGAGGCCCCGGCAGCGGGAAGACCATCCTCTGCAGCCAGTTCCTGTACAACGGCGCGGCCCAGTACGGAGAGAGGGGGCTGTTCGTCACCCTCGACGAGCCGAGGGAGGACATCCAGGCGGAGATGCGCCCCTTCGGATGGGACTTCGAGCGGCTGGAGGCGGAGGAGAAGTTCGCCTTCCTCGACGCCAGCCCCTTCGGAATGAGGTCCAGCCGGAGCTTCAAGCCCATCACGGCGAGGAGCCTCGGCGACGAGATCAGGAGGCTGGCGAAGAAGATCAGGGTCGACCGCATAGCCATCGACCCCGTCGCGGCCCTCCTCTTCCACTACCCCGACGTCGCCGAGAGGCGGAACGCCATCCTCCAGCTCATCGAGAGCGTCCGGTCGACGGGCGCGACCTGCCTCCTCACCCTGGAGCTCAGGGCAGCCGGCTTGGAGCGGGAGGTGCAGGTGGAGGAGTACCTGGCCCACGGCGTCCTCATCCTCCGCACCCTCAAGTCCGGCTCGAACCTGGTGCGGGCGGTGCAGGTTGAGAAGATGAGGGGGACCCACATCGACCTCCAGCCGCGCCCCTACATCATAGGCTCGGACGGCATAGAGGTCTACCCCGAGGAGACCATCTTCTAACCCGATGGCGGACCTCAGTCCTCGTCTGGGGCCTTGCTCCAGGAGGCGTAGAAGACGGCGGCAGACCCGTAGGTGAAGCCCTGGAGGATGATGCCGAGCCAGAAGGGGCTACGCGTCCCCGGATACGCCGAGATCAGGTATATGGCGGCGCACTGGAGGACGATGGCTACGAAGATGCGGGTCACCCAGGGGCCGAGCCTCGAACCCCTCCGCCGGGCGGCCCGGGGGGCGGCGTATAGGCCCGTTTGCGCCATCGTCGTGTAGCCGAGGGGCGTCGACCTCATGTAGGTCGGGGCGAGGATCGTCCCAGAGCCCTGGACGAACTCGTCCTTGAAGACCCTGTAGCTAGCTAGGAAGAGGCCGAAGAGGAGCATGAAGAGGGCTGTCAGACTGTAGAGGCCCAGCACCCACCAGGGATAGCTCCATAGCTCCACCGCAACTCGCCTCGAGGGGGAGGAACTCCCACCGCTTTGAGGCGAGCAATTTTTAAAAGACCTTTATGGAGGCGGTAACAGTTTTATGGATCGGTGATAATGGTTTAGCACAAAAAACAAGTGATAAAAACACGTATTTTTTCCATCAAATCATGTTAATTATGACTATTTCTACCTGCCCTAGGACCCGACTCCACGCGAGCTATAAAAATCAGGTGAGAGAGTTGCATGTCACCGGGCTATCCCTCCGCCCGCTTCAGCTCTCGCACGCGCCTGTCGAACTCCTCTATGCGCTTCTTGATCTCCCGGGTGTACTGGGGAAAGTCGTACTCCTCGGCCTCGAACATCCCGTCCCACCACTCGACGGTGAGGCAGTCCTCCTCGGGGAGGAAGATGTGGGGCACGCCGGCGGGCACCTCTAGGACCTCTCCCACCTTCAGATGGTGGGTGACCTCCTCCCCGTCGACCATGAAGACGTACCTGCCTTACCCTCTAGGAGCAGCGTGTGCTGCACGTTCGGGTGGATGTGATTCCCCCTGAACATGCCGGCGCGCGTGTAGAGGACAGAGTAGTATTTCCCCTTGTAGGTCCAGCTATACCCCTCACCCACGGCGGTGGGCTCGCCGCCTCCCCACCTCTTGATGTCGAGGATGAACTCAAGCGTCACCTTTTCCACCTCGGATCGACGGCTTTACCTAGTAAGATTTCTGAGCGATTAAAATCCTTCCGCCTCGTCCGTCGGCGTCCAGCGTCGGTCCTCGTGTTTTAACTATATATTCTGCCAGCGGGGAGTATAGGGAGGGGTTTGATTTGGAGACCATAAGCGCCGTCTACACCGAGGGCCGCGTCGCCGTCCCCGCGCGGAACGAGGCGAACAGCCTGTATCAGGACGGCTACGGCTCCCTCCTCGGCGATAGCCGGCTTCTCACCCTGAAGCCCGTCGAGACCCTCTACCTAGTGGAGAAGATGAGGATCGCCGTCATCGACGAGGAGAGCCGCCGAAAGCTGGTCTTCCAAGAACTCCTCTCGAAGTTCTCATCCCGGGACCCACTTATCTGGACGCGGTACCTCGTCTACCGCGACCTCCGGAGCAGGGGCTTCGTGGTCAGGGGCGGCCCCGGCCTCGGCGTCGACTTCCTCGTCTACGAGCGCGGCGCCTACGGTAAGAGGCCGCCGAGGTACCATGTCCACGCCGTCTGGGAGGGCTCCCCTGAGCCGATCCGCCGCCTCTGCGAGGTCCTGGAAGCCGCCGGGGAGAGCGACCGGACGCTCCGGCTCGCGGTCATAGACCGGAGGGGGGAGGTCGTCTACTACACCCTATCCGAGCTGGAGTTCGAGAAACAGGGGAAAGCGGCGCTATAGGCTGCGGGTCAGCTCCTCCAGCTTGACCTTCCGCTGCTCCGCGGTCTCCATGTCCCGCACCGCGACGCAGCCCTCCCTGAACTCCCTCTCGCCGACGATGACGACCTTCTTGATCGCCCTCCTGTTGGCGTAGTCGAGCTGCCTCGTCAGGCTCCGGCTCATCAGGTCCAGGTCGGCGGCGATGCCTGACCTGCGCAGCATCTGCGCCACCTCTATCGCTTTCGCCCTCACCGCGTCCGAGGCCGAGGCCACGTAGACGCGAGGCCCCAGGTCGAGGCCCTCGAAGGCGCCCTTCCTCTCCAGCAGGGGGACGATGCGCTCTATGCCCAGGGAGATCCCCGTCGCGGGGGTGGGCTCGCCCCCGAAGAGTTCGATGAGCTCGTCGTACCTCCCGCCGCCGGAGATGCTGCCGTACTCCTTGAACCCCTCGGCGTAGACCTCGAAGACCGGGCCCGTGTAGTAATCGAGGCCCCGGGCCAGGCTGAGGTCGACCATCAGGTAGGGCTCGATGCCGAAAGCGGCGGCGTACCCGGCGATGGACGCGAGGGCGTCGCAGCCGGAGAGGCCGACAGGTAGGCCCTTGAGCAGCTCCCGCGTCTCCTCGATCGTCGCCTCGGGCCTCCCCTTCAACGCCGTCAGCTCCAGCAGCCTCGTGGAGGCCTCGGCGGAGGCGCCGGCATTCCTCAGCTCCTCCATGACTCCATCCACGCCGATCTTGTTGATCTTGTCCACCGCCCGGAAGACGTCCAGGGACCGCTCCTTAGGGAGGCCGACGAGCTCGACGAAGGCCTCGAGGATGCGCCTGTCGTTGAGCCTGATGATGAAACCCTCGAAGCCTATACGCTTGAGGCAGTCGACGGCGACGGCGAGGACCTCCGTGTCCGCGATGGGGTCGGCGACGCCGACGACGTCCACATCCGCCTGCCAGAACTCCCTGAACCGCTTCTCGGAGGGGCGCTCGTACCTCCAGACGGGGCCGATGGCGTACCGCTTGAAGGGCCTCGGCAGCTCCCGGTGGGAGGCGACCACCCTGCACAGCGAGGCGGTCCACTCGAAGCGGAGGCCGAGCTCGCGGTCCGACTTGTCCCGGAAGTAGTAGATCTGGTTGATGGCGTCCTCCCCGCTCTTGATCTTGAGCATCTCCCAGCTCTCGAAGGCGGGCGTCCCCAGCGGCTCGTAGCCGTAGGCCTCGAAGACCTCCCGAATCCGGTCGAGAACCCAGTTGCGCCTGAGCATCTCCTCGGGGAGGAAGTCCCTCGTCCCCCTGGCTGGCTGGAACATCTCCGGAAGCTCCTAGAATCCAAGCCCTTCAAGGGCTATATAAAGATCAGTCCTCGGCGAGGGTGGTCTCGACCCGCTCCACGCCCCTCCCCGGGTTCCTCCGCCTCAGCCTGACGGCGCCGATCTCCCTGGTGCTCCGGACGTGGGTGCCGCCGCATGGCATCTCGATGGGGCCGCAGCTCCAGATGCGTATCCCGGGCCGCTCCGGGTCTGGGCGTATCCTGATCTCGCGCCCCTCAGCCAGGAAACGGTTGGTATCCTCCTCCACCTTCTTGAGCTCGTCGGCGGGGAGCCTCCCCTCGTAGGCGTAGTCGGAGCGGTCCTTCCTGTCGTCAACGTGGGAGCCGACCCTCTCCATCTCCCCCAGCCTCCGCCGGAGGAAGAATTCCATGATGTGCGCTGCCGAGTGAAGCCTCATGATCCGGTGGCGCCGCTCCCAGTCGATCCGGCACTCCACGCGGTCGCCGGCCGTGAAGGATGGAGGGGCCTCGAGGATGTGCACGATGATGCCGTCCCTGATCTGCGTGTCGGCGACCCTGACGCCGCCGATGACGCCGGTGTCCCCCGCCTGCCCCCCGCCCTCGGGGTAGAACGCTGTCCGGTCCAGCACCACCTCGTTCCCGTCGACGCGGAGGACCATCGCCTCGAACTCCCCGAGGTAGGGGTCCTCGTGATAGAGCTTCTCCGTCTCCATGCCGGATGCACCTGCGCCGCTACCTGAGGGCGCCCCTGAGGAAGGGGTAGAGGTCCTCCACCTGCTCCTGCACGATGGTCTGGTAGTACTGGTAGAGGATGCTGACGGCGAGGAGGGCGCCCATGCCGGAGCCGAAGACGCCGAAGAACTCGGAGACGGCCGCGATGAGTCCAACGATCATGCCCCCGATGACCGTGATGGTGGGGATGTAGCGGTTGAGCAGGTTGACGATGGGCTTCCTGCTCCGCCTGAAGCCGGGGACCTGCATCCCCGAGCTGAGGAGCTGATCCGCCATCCGCTCCGGCGCCAGGCCGCCGATCTCGATCCAGGTCATAGAGAAGACGATGCAGATGGCCACGACGATGCACGCGTAGACGAGGGCGCGTATGGGGTCTTTCATCACGTTGTCGAGCCTACCCGGCGACGTGATGTAGTAGACGAGGCCGCCTATAGGTACGGGGCCCCGGCTCGTCTGGTTGTACACCCCTATCAGGTTGAGCCAGAAGTTGGAGTTGTCCATGTTCCACCTGGACCAGATGATCTGGCCCGCCATCTGGATGTTGGCGAAGAGGGCGTAGGCGAGGATCACCGGGATGTTGGAGACGTAGAGGAGCTTGATGGGCATCTTCCCCCTGTAGCCCCTGAACATGGAGTGGGAGACGGGGAGCTCGACCCGCATCCCCTCCACGTAGATGACGAAGGCGAAGACCGCGATGGTGGTGATGAGGCCGATCATGTCCGGCCAGCCGCCCACCCTGTGGAACCAGCTCCAGACGGGCTCACGCCTCAGGATGGCCTCGAAGAAGGCGAGGATGGCCCCGTAACGCTTCCCGTCGCCGACGGGTATCAGGCTGAGGGAGCTCCACCAGATGCGCTGCGTGATCCCCGCGACGATGAAGAGGCTGATGCCGCTGCCGATGCCCCAGCCCTTCTGCACGAGCTCGTCCAGCATCATGATGATGAAGCCCGCGGCCAGGAGCTGGGCGAAGAGGAGGATGGAGACGCCGAAGGTGACGCGGCCGAACGCCCCGCTTATGATGTAGAGGATCGCCTGGAGTATGACCATGAGGAAGGAGAAGACCTTGCTCGCCGTCGTGAACAGCGCCCGGTCCTCGGGGTTGGAGAAGTCGACCTCGATGAGGCCCGAGCCGGCGAGGAG
>QMXQ01000049.1 GCA_003662205.1 Candidatus Bathyarchaeota archaeon | reverse complement strand
GTGGCGTGGGGGTGGGGCGGGTACTACGCCCGCATCTTCCTCAACGTCAAGGGGAGGGAGCCCCAGGGCGTCGTCGCCCCCGAGGACTACGAGCGGGTCAGGGACGATATCGCCCGCAGGCTCCTGCAGATCCGGGGGCCCAACGGGGAGGAGTGGAGGACGAGGGTGCTGAAGCCCGGCGAGGGCTTCGGGGAGTGCCGCGGCGACCCGCCGGACCTGAGGGTCTACTTCGACGACCTCTACTGGAGGTCCGCGGGGACGATGGGCCACGGGGACATCTACCTGCCGGAGAACGATACCGGCCCCGACGACGCGGTCCACGACAAGATGGGCCTCTACATCTACTACGACCCGAGGAGGGACCTGGGGGGGCGGGAGCAGGAGCTGAGGATCGTGGACGTGGCGCCCACCCTGCTGAAGGCGATGGGGCTGCCGGTCCCCGGCGAGATGGAAGGCAGGCCCCTCCCCTGCCTGTAGCTCCCCGGTCTTTATTCAGAAAAAGTTAAGAGCGGCTTCCCGTTAGAGTAAATGGACTCGTTAGGGTGCATCGCCCGTCATGACGCCCGTCATCCCGGAGTTCTAGCCGTATGAAGCCCGTGGAGAAGGTTGAGTACACGCCCGTATCCGTCCGCGAGACCCTGATCCTGATGAAGGACATCTCCGAGCTGATGATCGACCTCGCCTACTCCGCCGCCCTCTTCAACAACAGGGCCCTCGCCGAGGAGGTGATGGAGCTGGAGAAGCGGATGGACACCCTGGTCTACGTCCTCAATATGAACCTGATGCTCGCCGCCCGGGATCGGGAGGACGCCGAGACCCTCGCCGGCGTCGCGAAGGTGGGGTCGCTGACCAACAACATCTCGGACGCCGCTGCCGACATCGCCGGCATCGTCCTCAACAACATCGGCATCCACCCCATCGTCCGAGAGGTCTTCCAGAGGACGGAGGAACACCTGGCCCGCATCGAGGTGAAGGAGAACTCCATCATAGCGGGGAAGACCGTCGAGGAGCTCGACCTGGCGGCGGAGATCGGGGCGGACATCATCGCCATCAGGCGGGGGAAGCACTGGATGATCAACCCCGAGAAAGAGATCATACTGCCCGAGGACGTGCTCATGGCGAGGGGGACCGCCTCCGGGCTGGAGAAGCTGGAAAAGGCAGCGAGGGGGGAGGCCGGAAACCTTGGCTGAGGGGCGCGACACGGGGCGCTTCGAGAGGATCTGCAACGACCTCGTGGAGCTGAAGGACACCTCGGAGCTGATGATGGACCTCGCCTACTCGGCGCTGCTCCTCAACAGCAGGGAGCTTGCCGAGGAGGTGCGGATGCTCGAGGAGAAGGTCGACAGGCTGCACACCGAGTTCGAGCTCCTCGTCCTCTCCAGCTGCGTCAAGCCCGAGGACGCGCGGGGCCTCCTCGGCCTCATCAGGATGGGCGTGGTGACGGAGCAGATCGCCGACGCCGCCGCGGAGATCGCCGAGGTCGTGCTCCGGGGCGAGGAGCCCCACCCCGTGCTGAGGATGGTCATCAAGGACGCGGACGAGACGGTGGAGCGGGCCGTCGTCTCGGAGGACTCGCCCCTCGTCGGGAAGACGCTGAAGGAGGCGAGGATCCCGGAGGAGACGGGGATGTGGGTCCTCGTCATCCGCCGCGGGGACAGGTGGATGCGCCCCCGCCCCGGCACCCGGATCCAGGCGGGCGACGTCATCATAGCTTCGGGCTACGCCGATGGCGAGGAGGACTTCAGAAAGCTCATCGGCTGTGGAAGCTAGCCCATATCAAACTCAATTTCATCGAGTCCTAAGAAATTAGTCGGAAAACAACTAGCTCCATCTTATTTTCTTCCAAAGCGTGTCATGTATGTTATCATTTGCTGTCATGCGTCAAGAGGCCTACGAAGAAAATAGAAATACTAAAATACTACTTTCATACTTTATGAATTGATGAGGAATGACAAATTGGGATGAGATTTTAGCGAGAGGAATCATAAGAAAGACTGTAGCCCTTCATCCCCTTTGGGATCAATACGTAAGAATCACCCAAGCCATAATCCTTCAGCAAGGGAAGGACGCAAGCTATTCCTTAGCTTTAAATTACATGTTGTTAACAGGATTCTTTTTAGTAATTAATCAAGGAATAGACGAAGAAACCCGGGAAATGATGTTATCCTTCTTGGAAGATCAAAAAATAATGGAAGAATTGAATTATGAAGATCTAACAATAAGATATGAAGAAGCACTTAGAAACAGGGTACTTAAAGACAATAAATAGACTTTCATAGATCTAGCCAATCAAGCAAATCCGAGTAAACCCTTTAAAGAACTTCAAGGTTGTTCTTCGGACCTATCTCGGTTTAGGACCCCTCTGCCTTCTCTTTCTTTTTTTCTCTTGGGTTTCTCGACGATCTTGAAGTTGAGGAAGATGGTGTCCGCGGTGATGGTGTTCCCCCGGACGGTCACCCGCTTCCGCTCGCCGGGGTTCTTGGGCTTGTAGCCGACGCCGCCGCTGAGGACGATCCGGGCCTTGACGCCGCCGTGGACGTCGGGGCGCATGGGTATGCCGTCCTTATCGGTGCCCCCGGTCAGCTGGATTTTGTGTCCGGGGAGGTTGGCGATGGCGCCGTCGATGACCTCGCCTATGCGCCTGCCGATGAGGGGGGACATCCTCGCGTCCTCTATCTCGACCTTCTGGCTCTTCCCCGTCTCGGGGTCGGAGATGATGAGCACGGGCATCTCAACCACCTATATGGCCCACAGCGGGTCCTTCTTCCGCTTGATCTCGACGAGTTCCCTGAGGGCTTGGAGGGCGTCCTCCGTCAGGCGGGAGGCGAACTTCTCCCTCAGCTTCCTGACGTGTTCCTCGGGAACGTCCACATAGAGGACATCTCCCTCTTTTATATGTCTACCGACGATGGGTCTGGGCATGGAGACGGCGACCTCCTTCCCCGCCTCGGCCCGGGGGATGGGCTGCCCCGAGTCCTGGATCTGGGTTATCTTTCCCACGCGCTCCCCCTCCATGTTGATCATCTGCCTGTTGGGGGCGATGACGCCGGCGAGGACGCGGACGCCGAAGATGGCCGGCTTCGCCCTGCGGAAGACGAAGCCCTCCATCACCTCCATCTTCCCCGGCTGGACGAGGGCCTCGAACTCCTTCCGGGCCTTCGCCTCCCTCTCGGACTCCATCCACTTGACGTACTCGTCCATCAGGTTGTAGATGATGTCGTTCCAGAATATGGGGACCCTCTGGTCGGCGGCCTCCCGCTCGGCGTCGGGCAGCGTCTTGACGTTGAAGGCGAGGACCGCCCCGTAGAGCGGCTCCTCGTACTTGACGGCGATGGCCTCCATCACGTCCCGCCGGGAGACGTCGCCGATGTCCGCGAGCCGTATGGGGATGTTGCGCGCCCTCAGGCTGTCGATGAGGGCCTCTAGGGAGCCGAGGGTGTCGGTCTTGAGGACGACGCCCACCTTGTCCGTCGAGACCCTGAGCCTCTCAAGCTCCGAGGAGACCTCCTCGACGGCCCGCTCCAGCGTCAGATCGCCGCCCACCGCCAGGAGGGGCGCCCCCGCCACGGCGTCCTCCAGGTCGGGCGCCGCGATCTTGACGCCCGCCGCCGCGGCGACCTCGTCGATGGCGTTGAACCGCTTGCGCGGGTCCCTGATCTCGTCGAGGGGCTGGGGGAGGAGGATGGCGCGGATGCTGGTGACGATGGGCCCCTCCCTGCCGCCGATGACGATGGTGTCCTCCTGCCTGAGGACGCCGTCGTAGATGATGGCGTTGATGGTGGTGCCGAGGCCCACCTCCTCCTTCACCTCCAGCACCGTCCCCCGGGCCGGCCCGTAGCTGACCTCCAGCTTCTCCTTCATGTACTGCTGGGTGAGGCCGATGAGGACCGCCAGCAGCTCGCCGATGCCCTCGCCCGTCTTGGCGCTGACGGGGACGATGGCGATGTCCCGGGTGAAGTCCCTCACCTTGTCGAAGCGGTCGGACCTGAAGCCGAGGCGGGAGAGGGTGCCCATCATGCCGTATATGCGGTTGTCCAGGTCCTCCCGCACCCACTTGTCCTGCTTCGCGTAGGAGGTCAGGAAGAGGGCGTCGGGGGTGCTCCTCCAGCCGTGGATGAGGTCGATCTTGTTGGCGGCGACGATGAAGGGAGTCTTCCTCGCCTTCAGGATCTCCACCGACTCGTAGGTCTGGTTCTCGAAGCCGTGCATCGCGTCGACGACGAGGATGGCGACGTCGGCGACGGAGCCGCCCCGACGGCGGAGGTTCGCGAAGGCCTCGTGGCCTGGGGTGTCGATGACGAGGAGGCCCGGGATCTTGATGGAGACGTTGAAGTCCTTGATGAGCTTCCGGGTGATGGCGACGAGGGTGTCTAGGGGGAAGAAGCTGGCCCCGATCTGCTGGGTGAGGCCCCCCGCCTCCCTGAGCTGGACGGCGGTGCCCCTGATTTTGTCGAGCAGCGAGGTCTTCCCCGTATCCACATGCCCGAGCATACAGACGATAGGCTGCCTCAGAGGCAAATCGGACACCCACCAGCTAAACTGCGCGGTCGCTAATATATCATGCGACCCTCCCTCGCATCGGCTCGGGAGAAGGGTGAAAACGTCTGCGAGCGTACGATATACCTCTCCGGCTTCACGGTGCAGATATATGGGTAGCTGCCTCTCAGCATGTGGGATAGGCGTGCTGGTCTACACTGTGGGCCACTCGACCCGAAGCCTGGAGGAGTTCCTCTCCCTCCTCAAGGAGCACGGCGTCGAGTTCCTAGTCGACGTGAGGAGGTGGCCGACCTCGGGGCGCAGCCCCCACTTCAACCGCGACAGCTTGGAGCGCGCTCTAGCCGGAGAGGGGATAGGCTATGCTTGGCTGGGGGAGAGCCTCGGGGGCTACAGGCGGAAGGGCCTCGCCGAGGAGTCGCCGAACAAGGCATGGGGGAGCGAGGGCTTCAGGAACTACGCCGACCACGCCCTCTCCGAGGAGTTCAAGGAGGGGCTGGAGGCTCTGCTGCGCATCGCCCGGACCCGGAGGACCGCGATGATGTGCGCCGAGAAGCACTACTGGAGGTGCCACAGGAGGATCATCTCGGATCACCTCGCGGCCCGGAGCGTCGAGGTCGTCCACATCGTCGATAGGGGGAGGACGCGAAGGCATCGGATGACCTCCTTCGCGGTCGTCAAAGACGGCGTTCCTACCTATCCTCTCAGGAAAGGAGGCGAATAAGCTCAAGTGTGAACGTCGCGTGTGAAGCCGTGCCCTTCCTCAACGCGCCTCGAAGAGGGTGGGTTCGCCGACGATGGGTATGCCTCTGCCGCACTCGGGGCATCTGTCGTCGTCCGTGACCGAGTACCCCAGGACGGCGAAGCCGCGGCGTTCTATCAGCAGCTGTCCGCAGTTGGGGCAGAAGGTGTTCTCCCCCTCGTGGTCGGGGACGTTTCCAACGTAGACATACTTCAGTCCCTCCTCCAAGGCTTGGAGCCGAGCCCTCTCCAGGGTCTCGACGGGCGTGACGCGGCTCAGGCCGTACTCCTCTGCCCTGTAGGCGGGGTAGAACCTGGTGAAGTGGAGGGGCGTGTCGCGGCCGAGGCCGTCCCGCGTCCTCGTTATGATCTCCTCGATGCACTCGTCCCCGTCGTTGGCGCCCGGGATGACGAGGTTGACCACCTCGACGTGGAGGCCCCGCCTCTTCGCCTCCGCCGCGTTCCTCCAGACCACCTCGACGTCCGCCCCGTTGCAGAGGCGGCGGTAGAACTCCTCGTCGCCCTTTACGTCGATGCACATGGAGTCGAGCCCCGCCGCCGCGAGCGCCTCCAGCGCCTCGGGGGTCATGTAGCCGTTGGTGTTGAGGTTACAGTAGAGCCCCCTCACCGCCGCCAGCCGGAAGCAGTCAACCACGTACTCAAGCAGGGTGCAGGACGCCTCGTTGAAGGTGAAGGAGAGACCCCTACCCCCGCGATCCAGCGCGAGGCCGACGAAACCCTCGGGGCTCACGTACCTCGCCCTATCCGGGTCGGCGGACGCCATGCTGAGGGGGTGGTTCTGGCAGTATATGCAGCGGAGGTTGCAGCCCCAGGAGCCGGCGGAGAGAGCCCTCGAACCCGGCCAGTAGTGGAACAGGGGCTTCTTCTCGATGGGGTTGAGACTGATGGAGCTCAGATCGCCGTAGGTCAGGGTGTAGAGCCTGCCCCCGCTGTTCCGCCTCGACCCGCAGAACCCGCGGCCGCCCTCGGGGACCCGGCACCTTCGCTCGCAGACCCCGCACCGCACGGAGCCGTCCGGGAGGGCTTCGTAGATGAGCGCCTCCCTGACCGACGGCGCCTCCTCGAACCTCATACCCACCTGGGAAATAGGCGGACGGTTTTATGAAGCTGCCCCGTGCCCGCGAGCACCTGCCGAGCGCGGAACGCGAGAGTCCCCAGCCCTCCGGCCCGGGCCTGAGCGAGGGCGCCACCCTTAAATCCGCATGCCTCGAATAGAGGCGCGATGGAGGTCCTTCAGGCGACGGACGCCGCCATCAAGCGGGCGGCGGCCATCATCAGGATGGGGGGCGTCGTCATCTACCCGACGGAGACGGTCTACGGCCTCGGCTGCCACCCCGCCGACATCGACGCCGCCAAGCGGGTCTGCACGATCAAGGGACGGGCGGACAAGCCGCTGCCCCTGGCCTGCGCCGACAAGGAGGCAGCCCGGCGCATCGTGCGGTTCAACTCCGCGGCCGAGAAGCTCGCCGACAGGTTCTGGCCGGGCCCCCTGATGCTCGTCCTCCCCGCGGCGATCGAGTACTCCATCTGGGTGACCCACGGCGCCTCCACCCTCGGTGTCCGCGTCCCCGACCACCCCGTCGCGCTGAGGCTTGCCGAGCTCTCGGGCGGCGTCATCGTCAGCACGAGCGCCAACAAGTCGGGGGCGCCCCCGCCGGCCACCGCCCAGGAGGCTGCCGACCAGATCGGCGGCGAGGTCGACCTCATCCTGGATGGGGGGCCGGCGCCCCTGACGCGACCCTCCACGGTCCTCGACCTGAGCGGGGATCACGCCTGGATTCTGCGGCAGGGGCCGATAACGGCGGAGCAGATCAGGGAGGCGCTGTCGATCTAGAGCCGCCACCCCTCGGGGACGAGCTTCGCGACGTTCCTCCGGAGGGGGGCGCCCACCGACGCGGCGACCGGCTCGCACTTCGTCCGGAACAGGAAGAGCGTCGGGCACAGGGCCGGGTACTCCGTCAGGGTCTCCCAGTTCGCCATACCCTTAGAGACGATGGCGTCGGCGGAGTGGAATGTGTCTCTGAACTCGTCCGAGGCCTCGGCGAGGTTGACGCCGATGGCGTCCGTCCCCGTGGTGATCACCTCGTCCGCCTCCTCGACCATCCCCACCGCCTCGGCGTCCTCCATAAGGGCGTCGTTGAGGCTGGGGCCGCCCTTCACGGCCACCGTGACGCGGCACCCCAGGCGGCGGAGCTCGCGGACCACCAGCCTGTCGAAGGCGATCTCGCCGGCGTTGTCCGTGAGCAGCAGCACCTCGACGCCGGGGCCGAGGAGCCCCCTGAAGCCGTCGGTGTCGTCGATGTGGAACCCCTCGGCTTCGACGCGCTCCAGGGCCTCGTCGATGTCGTGGCTGTGGCCGGGGACGTCGTACTCGATGACGTTGCCGATGCACGCGATCCTACACGCCGCCCTGAGCCGCTCCGCCGGCGGCTGCGCCTCGACCAGGGCCTCGAGCCGCGGCAACAGCCTCAGCGCCTCCTCGTTCGCCCTCCGCTTCATCCCCGCGTAGGGGTCGTGGCAGCCAGTGATCCGTCTGATGAGCCTGTCCCGCTCCGAGCCGAGGTGGGAGGGGACGGCGTCAGGGCCGAACCGGTCGCCGAGGAGCCTTAGAAGCTGCTGGACCGCTTCGAAGCGGAGGGCCTCGTCGTCCGTCGCCCTCGTGATCTCCTGGTAGCCTCTGTGTAGGAGGCAGTAGCCGCAGCGCGCGCCGACCTTCATGCAGGAAGCCTCAGAGGCATGAGGCAGAGACAATATAAAAGCCTAGAGGTGGACTATTCCGCTGGGGACGCCGTGTTCACCGACTTCAACCTCATCGCCACCTCCGAGCGGGGGTATGAGAGCGCCGCATGCAGCGAGCTCTGGATGCTGCTGAGGGTCGTCGGGGACGAGATGCCCGTCGTCGACCGCGGCCCGGTCCGCGGCCTCATACTGGCACGGGCTGCCCTCCACCCCGTCGAAGCCGTGAAACGGCTGAGAGAGGAGCTCCTGCGAAGCCCCGAGGTTTTCCGCGTGCTCCTCCGGATCCTGCCCGTCGAGGTGGTCGTCCCCACCGAGGTCGAGAGGATAGTGGACGCGGCCCGCGGGCTGACGCCGAGGATCGGAGCCGACGAGTCCTTCAGGATCACGGTGGAGAAGCGGCGGACGGGGCTGAGGAGCAGGGAGGTCATCGACGCCGTCGCCGCCGGTATCGACCGGAGGGTCGACCTGGAGCACCCGGACTGGGTCGTCCTCATAGAGATCGTCGGCAGGTACACCGGCGTCTCCGTCATCCGCCCCGAAGCGCTGCTGAACATCCAGAAGGAGAAGGCGCGACTACCTGCGGGCGGGTAGGAGAGCGCCCCTCTCGATGAGCAGGCGGACGAGGGCCTCCCTCCTCGGCCCGCCCAAGGCCTCCAAGGCGAGGTCGGAGACCGAGTAGGCCCGCATTAGCCTCTCCAGCTTCTCACCGTCGACCTCCAGGACCGAGTCGTCCTCGACCCCCAGGAGCCGTGAAGCCTGGTGAAACGCCTGCTCCGCTTCCTCGGGGCTGCCCGCCATCACTAGGAGCGCGACCTGCTCCGTGTCGGGGGAGATGCCCAGGATGCTGAATGCCTCCGCGATCTGGTCCTGGCAGGAGGCGTAGAGGAGGGTCTCGATGGCGAGGCTCTTCGATACGGCCGTTCCCGACTGGAAGGCCTTCACCGCGTTCACGGCGGCGAAGTAGAGGTGCTCCCACCCCGCGACGAGGTCGGCGTCGAAGAGCTGGAAGAGACAAGGCGAGACCGCCTCGCCAACCCTGTTCAGGAGGCGGTCCACGTCGCCCACGGCGACGCCGCTGAGCCCCCCTATGCACACGAACCAGTCGGAGCCCTTGATCCCGGCGGTGCGGACCATCCCGTCCACCCTAAGCGTCCCTTTTAAGGG
>QMXQ01000048.1 GCA_003662205.1 Candidatus Bathyarchaeota archaeon | reverse complement strand
GTACGACTTCTACTTCGAGTGGTTCACCGAGCCCACCATGGAGCAGCTCAACGACCTCATAGAAAAGATAGACGAAGCCCTCGCACCCCTAGGATGCAAATACACCATAACGACCAAAAAGTAGGGAATGAGCGCGACAAGCGGAGTTTATGCATTTCCTTTTCTTTTTCAATAGAATCCTCTTTGAACATTTCGGGATTTCTTCCTTAAGGTTAGATTGGAAAGGAGAGGTGGATTCATGGGATGGGGGGTGTCCCCGCGCCGAATAGGAAGACCACCGCCGGGGTCACCGTCACCTCGATGGCGGCGGCGATGAAGAGGAGCGGCACGATCCTCCAGAGGAACAGCCTCAGGGCCTTGCCGAACTCGGCTTTTATGCTGCCCCGGCCCCTGAGGCGGTTTATCAGCTGGTAGCCGAGGCCCATGCCGGCCGCCGAGGTGAGGAGTATCGTCGGTATCTCGATGACGCCGTGGGGGAGGAGGGCGGCCGCCGTGAAGGCGAGGCCGTTCTTCACGGTGACGCTGTGGGATATCCATCCTATGAAGAAGCCGTTGAGGATGGTGAAGAAGAGGGGGGGCGCGCTGAGGAGGACGCCGAGCACCATCCAGATGAAGCTCTTGAAGAGGTTGTTGGCGAAGATGAAGAGGAAGAGCATGGGGAGGCTGAGGTTCTCCAGGTCGGGGAGCGCCCCCAGCGCCTCCTCCAGCGCCTCGCCGGGGATCTTGTCCCCGAGATAGAAGCCCATGGTGAGGGAGAAGAGGAACAGCACCAGGCAGAGCAGGAACAGGGGGCGCAGCCCCCACACGTAGTCGGCGTACCGGCCGAAGAGGAGGGTTACCACGCCCGGCGGGCGGCTCACGGGCGGCTGCTCGGTCAACGGTCCGCCCCCGTGCCCTCGATCTGCCTGCGGGCAGCCTCCACGTCCCGGGCGAGCACCGTCCTCCGGTTCTCCTTCAGCGCGTGGGCGACCGCCGCCTCAGCGACCCTAGAGCCGTAGTCGCCGATGACCCGCCTCAGCTCCTCGCTCGCCTCCTCGCTCACCCTGAGGTCGCCGTGCCTCTTGATGAGCCTCCGCATGGGCGCCAGCGTGAACTCCTCAGCCACCGAATCCTCACCGACCAGATTTAAGAGGCCATCTACCTATTTTAGTTTCCGCAGGAGATGCTCAACCTCATCCTCGTCGAAGCCGCCCTGGAGACGGTGCCCCCGGCAATACAGCACCACCCCTCGGTGAGGAGAAACGCCAAGAGGCGGGGGAAGAAGCCGGCGGAGACCCTGCTGGACCGCAGCCTCCACCACGCAGCCATGAGAGGGCTGCCCCGCGGCCACAAGCGGGGGAGGCCCGACATCGTCCACTTCTGCCTCCTAGAGGCCCTGGGGGCGCCGCTTAACAGAGAGGGAAACCTCAGGGTCTGGGTGCACACCATCGGAGGCTATGCCATAGAGGTCGCGCCTGAGGCGCGGCTGCCGAGGGACTGCAGACGGTTCAACAGCCTCATGGAGCAGCTGTTCTCAGAGGGCAGAGTCCCCCCCGAGGGGGGAAAGCCGCTGATGCGACTGAGCCGCATGAGCCTGCCCGCGCTCATGGAGAAGATCGGGGCCACCCGCATCGTCGCCCTGACGAGCCACGGGAAGCCAGCCACCCTGGAGGAGGTCTGCCGAGACCTCGCGGAGAGAGCGAACCCGGCGGTCTTCATCGGCGCCTACCCCTCCGGCCCGATGGAGGAGGACACCCTGGCCCTCGCTGAGGAGGCGGTGAGCATATACCCCGAGGCGCTGGAGGCCTGGGTCGTCACCTCGCGGCTCATCTACGAGTTCGAGCGGGCCAGTTCCTCTCGGCCCTGAAGGTAGAGGACGCCGCATCGTTCAAAGAAGAATGCATGTTTTCACTAGGTCACGGAATGAAAACGTTCAAGATTCAAGGAAAAAAGACGGGCGTTAACCGCTTTACAATAAAGAGGTGTAGGCGGGGTCTCAGTCTTCTTCGTCCTCTTCCGCATGCCGTTTCCTAAAGTGTTCCGCCCATTCCCTGACCTTCTCAGCGATCTTGGAGCCTTTCATGATCTGCTTCATCATGTGGTTCCTGGGCAGGGATTCTTCCGCTTCGTCTAGGAGGCCCTCGGCCCCCTCGGTGTCGCCCTCCTCCAGCCGCTCCATCATCTCTTCTAGGAGGCTCCTCGCCCTGCTTATCTCCTCCTCGACGCCGGAAGCGTTCAAGCCCCTGTTCTTCAGCATCATGGCGGTGGCGTTCAGGGCGCGTATCTTCGCCTCCACCCGGTTCGCCTCCTTGAGGAGGGACGATATACCGTGGCCGTTCAACTCATCTATGCCCTCATCGATCTCCTCGACGGCATCGTCAAGCTCGTCCAAGGCGGCGTCCACATCCCCGGCTTCGAGGCGTTCCCTGATCCTCTGAAGCTTCTCCTCCACGGCTTGCAGGGTCTGGTTCGCCCTGACGGCGTTTTTCTCTTCGAGGCGATCTCGCAACTTGTCTATCTTGTCCTCTAGGCCTTGGATGCGCTTCTGCATCTGCTCTACGAACTTCTCCGCCTTCTCCGCCTTCACTTTCTTGGCCATGCTGTGCAGCAGCCCCATCATCCTGCCGATGGTGCCCCGGGCGTCGGCGAGCGCATGGGCGGCGGCAGAGACGTCGCCCGATTCGAGCAGCTCCTCCGCCCGCGCTAGGGTGTCGTTGGCCTCGGCCAGGACCTCCCTGATCTGGGATACGTCGTAGCCGTCTTCCTCAAGTCGATCCGCCGTGGCGTTGACCTTCCTCAGGAAGGCGCGCGCTCTCTCGATGGCGACCCTCAGCTCCACCGCTTTCTCCGCTTCCTCTTCCGCTGTCTCCTCCGCGGTCTCCAGGGCCTCCTCAGCCCTCGCCTCCATCACGCTGCGAAAGGCGTCCTGGAAGTGCCTGAGGGCTTGGAGCGCCGACTCTATGGCCCCGCTGTAGTCTCCCTCCTCCGCGAGCTGTCGTGCCGTTTCGGCCGCGTCAACGCCATCCTGATAGCTCTCAAGGGCGTCTTCCGGCACGCCCTCCTCGAACTCGGCGAGCGCCTCTTCGACTCGTTCCTGGCTGCGCTCAACGTGGGAAAGGAGGTTTTCAACTAGCATGGAGAGGTTGGTCATCGTCACCATGAAAGAGGTCTCGACGGTTTCACCGTCGGTCGAGGCGGTGACAACATAGTGGCCTGGGAGGGCGTCCGCGGCCAGCGAGACGATGATGGAGTAGTTGCCCTCCGGGTCTGCGGAGACGGTCAGGTTGTAGATGACCTCCCTAGGGTCGTTGACGGTTATGTTTATGGAGGCGCCCGGCTCGGCGGTTCCGCTTATCTCCACGTCTTCTCCCGGGATGTAGAGCGCCTTATCCGTGCCGACGGTGAGAGGGGACGCTCCGACGATCGCTGCGACGGTCGGGGACACCATGAGCGCAACCATCAGGAGCGCCGTGAACTTCCTCAAATTCATCCTATTCACCGTCCCATAAGGCGGCGTGGCAGATATTAGAGGAATCCGCCGGAACGCCCTGGAACGCCTGTTTCACGCGCCGCCGCCTCCCGTGCGGTATTTCGCCCCGATGCGCACCAGGCTCTGCCCTCCGATGCTCTTGATCTCGATGATGCCCTCCCTCTGGAGCCGCCGGATCATCCTCCACGCGCTGGTCCGGGGGATGTTGAAACGCTCCCGTATCTCCGACGCGAACGCCTCCCCGCCGGACTCAGCCAGGAACCTTATCACCTCCCTGTCGTCGAACCTCAGATGGGGGTTCTGCTCGAACAGGGCGTCAAGGTCCACCTCCCCAGTCCCAGCCTCGACCCCGGGTTTCCCTCTTCTTCGGACAAATACAGCCGCGACCAGGAGCAGCGCAGCGCCACCGGCGCCGACGATAAACCAAGTATAAGAGGGCTGGGGCGCCGTCGCCTCCGCCGCCGCGGCACGGGCCTGCTCCGCCAGCCCCTCCGCCCCCGCGTAGTCCCCGGCATCGTAGGCGGCTTCGGCCTGCTGGAGGAGTTTCTCGGCTGTGTCCAAGCCGATGGTTCGCCCCTCTTTCTTGACCGCTGAGATGGATGCCGACGCCTCGTTTATGGAGTTCTCCGCCGAGGATGCGGCGGCTTCGGCGTTCAGAGCCGACGTCTTGGCCTGGCCTGCGAGCTGCTCCGCCTCGACGTAGCGCTCGGCGTCGAAGGCGGCGTATGCCTGTTGCAGCAGGTCTTCGGCATCGGCGGCGGTGACGCCGTTGGCCTTGACCGCCTCGATGGTCGACTCGGCGTCTTTGATGAGGGCGAGGGCGTGCTCCCTTGTCCCCACTATGCCCACGGTGTAGGCCACCTCCACGTCGCCAGCGGGCATGGTGAGGAGGGGGCCGCCGTTGAGGCTGCCCAGGGCGAGGGGGACGACGTTGAGGCCGACGATGGTCGCGCCCTCAGGGAGCAGAATGCTGGAGGAGATGGGCGTCGAGACGGAGAAGACCCAGATCTGCGCGGACTTGCTCGTCAGGTCCGGCGTCGAGTAAGAGACGGAGACGGAGGTCGAGCCCAACATGTCGACGGTCACGCCGCCGTCGAAGGACGAGTAGTCGAGGAGCAACCCATCCTGATCCTCCACGATCAGATCCTCGTACAGGGAGCCGAAGAGGGTGATGTTCACCCGGGCCAAGGTGGGGTCAACATCGGCGGTGTAGTCGACCGCCACAACCCCGTCAGCGTAGACGGCGAAGACGAGCTCCCTCGGCGTATAGCTCGGCTGAGCCTCCGCAGCCTCCAGGGGGGTCAACAGGACTAGGACAACCGCAGCCAGAATCGGCAGGGCCCCCGCTACTGCACGCCGCATCTGCGGATCGAAGATCAACTTCCGGGGAGTCGTTATTAAAGTTATGAATCCCTGATACCTGACGAACCCGCCCCGGGAGAAGCTGATTAAGGAGCCCTCCGGCTTAGGGCTGCGGCGAGCCGTCTATCAGCTCTACTCTGCGCTCGAACTCCACGAGGTCGCGGACGACGTGGCGTCCCTCGGCCTCCCCTGAGCGGTCCAGGTAGTAGGCGTGGATGCCGAGCTGCCTCGGCGCCTCGTAGTCGAACTTCAAGTGGTCCCCCACATGGGCGACCTCCTCGGGGGCGGCCCCGATGATCCGGCAGATCCTGCGGTAGAACTCCGGCGACTTCTTGACCTCGCCGAAGTCGGAGGGGGCGGAGAAGATGTGGGCGAAGAAGCCGCTGAGGCCTCCGAGCTGGACCTCCAGGAACTCCTTTATGGTGTTGGAGGTCAGGACGAGGAGATACCTGCCCCGTAGCCGCTCCAGGACGCCCCTGGCCTCGGGGTAGACCTTGCAGGCGCCCCGGCGTCGCTCCAGCAGCTCCCGCCAGTCCCCGGAGAGCTCCAGCCTGCGGAACCAGTAGCCGACGTCGTACCACTCGGGCCGCTCGTCGCCCACCTGCCGGTACTCGGCGAGGACATGGTCGCGGGCGGCCTCGAAGCTGACGCCGTGCTGCTCGGCGTAGAGCCGGGGGATGTCGGTCTCCCAGATGAGGTTGCTGAAGGAGGGATCGATGATGGTCCCCTCCATGTCAAAACTGACGACCTCTACGCGGCCCATACGCGGTCTTATTCCGCCTCCCTCGTAAAAGGGTGTTGGAGTAAGCGTTAAGCACGCATCGGCGTAGTTTACATTGGTGGCTTATGAGCAAGCTCATCATCACGGCCGCGGTGACGGGCGGCGAGTACGTGTCGAAGGCGGCGACGCCCTACGTCCCCTCCACCGTCGACGAGATCGTGGAGGAGGTGGTCCGTAGCGTCGAGGCAGGCGCGTCCATCGTGCACCTCCACGCGAAGGACCCCGAGACGGGCGAACCCTACGCGGGCGACCCAAACCCCGTGCTGAAGGAGTACGTGGATCGCATCCGGGAGCGGGTTGACGTCGTCATCAATCTCACCACCGGCGGCGGGAGGGTCGGCAACCCGCCCGAGAGGTGGGACGAGCTGGTGAGGGAGCGGTGCCGCCTGGGGCAGGAGATGATGTCGCTGAACATGGGGACGATGAACCGGTGGGCGGAGCACCCGACCGGCGGGATATTCCTGAACACCGTCGACATGATCGAGCGGTGGGCGGGCTACATGGTGGAGGCAGGCGTCAAGCCCGAGCACGAGGTCTACGACACCGGCATGATCAACGTCTGCAGGCAGCTCGCCGCGAAGGGCATCGTCCCCGAGCCCCTCCACGTCCAGTTCGTGATGGTGGGGCGGACCGGCATCCTGCCCACGCCCAGGGCCCTCCTCTACTGCTTGGACCAGCTGCCGGAGGGGTGGACATGGAGCGTCTGCGCCCTAGGCAGGTATGAGATTCCGATGGCCGCCGTCGCCATGACCCTGGGCGGCCACGTCCGGGTCGGCTTCGAGGATAACATCTACCTCAGGCGGGGCGTCCTCGCGAGGAGCAACGCCGAGCTGGTGAAGAAGGTGGCGAACATCGCCCGGGAGCTGGACCGCCCCATCGCGACCCCCGACGATGCCAGGGAGATGCTGGGGCTGAGGCGGCCCTAGCCGATGACGATGCCGGCGGGGTCGATCTCCTCCCGCAGCAGCCTCAGCTCCGCCTCCGTCGGCGGCTCGGTCGTCGAGACCTCGTCGGGGATGAGGAGCTCGAAGCCCGTGTTCTCCACTACGTCCTCCACCGTCACCCCGGGGTGGACGGATAGCAACATCATCCGCTTCGACGACGGGTGGAAGCCCATGACGCCGAGCTGGGTGATGACCCGGTGGGGGCCGGTCTCCGCCGGCAGCCCCGCCCTCTCCCGGGCGCCGGGGCCGGTGAGGTAGCCGGGCGTCGTCAGGAAGTCGAGGTGTTCGACGAAGCGGCGGCGGTCGTGGCGCATCAGGATGATGGTGCGGCGGCAGAGGGAGCCGGCGTCGTTGGCCCCGCCGCTCCCGGGGAGCCTCACCTTCGGCCGATCGTGTCGTCCGATGACGGTGGTGTTCAGGTTCCCGTAGGGGTCGATCTGGGCGGCGCCGAGGAAGGCATAGTCGATGAACCCGAGTTGAGCGAGGCTCATCACATAGTCCATGCTCGCCGCCATCGCCGCCCTGTGGAAGGTGCGGCTGTCCCCGACGCTGATGGGGATCATCGGGATCCTCGGGCCGATGCCGCCTGCCTCGAAGACTATGAGCAAGTCCGGAGCGTGGAGCCTCTGGGCCAGCGTCGCGGCGATGATGGGCAACCCCGTCCCCACGAGCACCGACCGACCGTCCTCCAGGACCCGGCTGGCGGCGCACGCCATGAGCTCGGTCTTGTTGTACTCCATCATCCTCGCCTCGCCCATGGCGCCCTCAGCGGCGCCTCCAGCGCCTCAAGGTGCCTCAGGTACGCCATCTTCTCCTCGCCGCCCACCAGCTCGATGTACTCGGAGAAGTCCTCGACGGAGAGGACGTACCTCTCCAGGTACTCCTCGACCCCCTCGTCCGTCCTGCTGAGGGTGAGCCACTCGGCCATGTGCTCCTCGTCCGAGTAGTAGAGGCCCGGCATGTTCCCCGGGTGGGACCCGTAGGGGACCTCGCAGACGGCGTCCACGAGGAAGTGGGGGATGACGGTCCTGTCGGGCTGCCGGCGTATCTCCTCCTCCGGCACAACCTTCTCGGTGGTGAGGATCAGCCGCTTCGCCGCCCGGGCCAGGTCGGAGTCCTCGATGGTGATGCCGTCAATCTGCGCGTTCCCGTACCGGTCGCAGCGGTGGACGTGGATGAAGGCGAAGTCGGGGTAGCAAGCCGGCAGCAGGCAGATGGGCTTCCCGGTGAAGGGATCCTCCACTACCTTCGCCGAGCTGAGCTTGAGGGTGTCGGTCCCCAGCATCACTCGGGCCGGCATGAAGGGGAGGCCCATCGCCGCCGCCTTGAACCTCCACTGGAACCCGGCGTTGGATATCTCGGCGACCACCTTCACCCTGCCGCCTTCGACGGCCCGCCGCCCCGCCGGCGACAGCCCCCGGAGCTCGTGGCCGAAGCTGTAGGCGCACTCGACCTGGTCGACGACGCCCGAGGCGACGAGGACGTCGATGTCGTGGACGGCGGTCTTCGCCGCCATCGCCAGGTGGCGGCGCCCCTGCCTGATCATCTCGTAGATGGCGGCCATGCTGAAGCGGATGTGGCCGAAGCCGCCGAGGGCGAAGTAGTCGCCGTCCCGGGTGAACCGCTCCACGGCCTCCCGCAGGGGCATCCTCTTGTCCTCCAGCCCCCTGCTCTTCTTCTCAGCCATCCAGCGGCGGGCCTCGTCGGGGTCCATCCAGCCGAGGAGCGTCCCCCGGCCCTCTTCCAGCACCTTCAAGGCGTCTCACCGACTACACTCGGGCCCGAAGCGTCCTTAACGGTTTTGCCCGGCTCCACGTAGAGGTTCATCACCAGGAGCACGAGCCTCTCCTTGGTCGGGTTGGAGAAGCTGTGGGCAGCGTTGGGCGGAACTCGGATGATGCATCCCTCCCCGACGTCCTCGACCTGGGAGCCGCACTCGACTCGGCAGGTGCCCCGGATGACGACTGCCACGTGCTCCCTCCCGTGGGCGTGCATCGGCGTGTGCCCGTCCGGCTCCATACGGAAAATACGGCAGGAGAAGGCGGCCAGGTCGGCACGCTTGAGGACAACCCAGACCGAGTTGACGCCGCTGTACCCCTCCCCGAGCTCGTCTTCGCCCGGCTCCTCCGTCAGCCTCCTCACCTTCAGGTTCATCCGAACGCCCCAAGATTTTATACGGCTCAGCCCCACATAAGCCTGATCAGAGGGGTCCCCGTGAGCCTCATCATCGGCACCAGCGGCTGGAGCTACGACGAGTGGGTCGGCCCCTTCTACGACAAGAAAAAAGGCAGGTTCAAACGCTACGCCGAGGTCTTCAGCACCGCCGAGGTCAACTCAACCTTCTACCGCTACCCCACGACCCGCATAGTCCGCGGCTGGTACAGGACGGCGCCGCTCGGCTTCATCTTCGCCCTCAAGCTCCCCAGGGTCATCACCCACGACAAGTGGCTCCGGCTGGAGGAGGGCGTGGAGGACGACACGGAGCGGTTCCTCGACCTCATCAGGCCGCTGGCGGAGAAGCTCGGCCCCATCCTCATCCAGCTCAGGCCCAAGTTCAACTACGACGACCACGCCGAGACCCTGGAGCGGTACCTGGAGGCCCTGCCCGGGAACTACGAGTGGGC
>QMXQ01000047.1 GCA_003662205.1 Candidatus Bathyarchaeota archaeon | reverse complement strand
GGACGCCGAGGCCTATGGCGAGCCTCTGGTTCTCAGGGCTCCCGAGGACGTTCACCTTGACGAACTTGACCCTGTCGCCGAACCTCTCGGGCAGCTGCTCGTAGATCGGGTTCAGCTTGAGGCACCAGCCGCACATGTGATGCCAGAAGTCGACGACCACAGGCTTGTCCGCCTTGAGGACCTCCCCCTCCCAGGCGTCTGCCTGGATCTCCATCACCTTCGACATGCCAGAATCAACCTCTGGGAGAGTTAGGGCGGCGGGTTATTTTAACCCTTTTTTGGACGGCGGGTCATATCTCCTTGAAGTAGAGGGCGCCGTCGGTGATGGTCAGCTCGTACATCTGGTTGGGGTAGGGCTTCAGCTTGAACGCCTCCAGCTCCTCCGCCGTCAGGATCATCGTCAGCTTCCTCAGCTCGTACTCCTTCGCGTCGCCCCCGGGGAGGACCCTCTGGACGCCCTTGCTGATCTGGACCACCATCTGGCTGATCTCCTCGGGGAGCTCGGGGGGCGTCATCATCACCATGGGAGGCCGCTGCCGGATCTCGACGAAGTCGATCTGGTAGCCCTCCCGGTTCTCCACGTCCCTCACCGCCTTCACCGACTGGACCTTGAGCCTGATCTTAGAGCTGAGCATCAGAGACACCTGTGAATATGGCATGCTCCATGATGAAATACGTTTCGACCCTCCCCCGGCCTGGGGGCATGAGATGGTTCTCCGTCAGGGGGTCACCTCTTTGAGGCGTTCCGCTATGATCCGGGCGACGGAGACCGCGCTGAACTTGGACTCCACCGTGTCCGTCGCCACGATGAGGTCCGCGCCGGCCTCCCGGATGCGCTTCTCGGCGTCCCCCATGAACAGCCCGTGTGTGCACGCCGCCGCGACCCGCTCCGCGCCCTGCCTTTTCAGCCCCTCGACCGCCCTCGCCATGGTCCCCCCGCTGCTGATGATGTCGTCGAAGACGACGGCGTCCCTCCCCCGGATGTCCAGGTCCTTCACCACCATCTCGATCTCCCCCGTCCTACGATCCCTCCGCTTCACGAAGAAGTCGGAGGTGCCGCCGAGCACCTTTCCGCCCATCTCCGCGAGATGGACAGCGCCCTCGTCCGGCGCGAGGCTGTAGGCGCCGCCGTAGCTCCGCTCCCTGAGATGCTCCGCGAGGAGGGGGATCGCCGAGAGGTTCTCCACCCTGATCCCGTGCCGCCTCTGAACCCTTCGGAGAGAGTCGGCGTTGTGGGCGTCGATGACGATGAGGACGTCGGCGCCGGCGTCCTCCAGCAGCTTGAGGACGACGTCGAGGCTGAGGGCCTCCCCGTCTAGGAACCGCTTGTCCTGGCGGGCGTAGGCCAGGTAGGGGACGACGCAGACGACGCTCTCGGCGCCGAGGTCGGCGGCGGTGGCCGCCATCATGAACAGCTGCATCAGCCGGGCGTCCTGGGGCGGGGAGGTGGTCTGGACGATGACGGCCGCCTCCCCCTCCACGGGTGCTGTGAGCCTGATGTAGCTCTCTCCGTCGGGGAAGACCCGGTGCTCCACGGGGTGCGCGTCGACGCCCAGCTTCGCCGCGATCCGTTCTCCCAGCCCTCTGGAGGCCGGCCCAGGGATGATGATCATCTCCGCTCAGATAGGGTTCGATGAACTCATAGATAAGCTGTGCACGGCTAGGGGGCGGCGTAGAGGAACATTGTGCCTGCGGCGGCGACGGCCGCCAGCCAGATCCTCCAGTCCCACCTGAAAACCTTGGCGCCGTCGAATATGCCGAAGGGGATGAGGTTGAACAACGCTAGGCTGGAGTTGACGGTCACCCCGACGGAGGCGAGGAGCCCGATCAGGCGGCTCGTCGAGGCGAAGCCCGCGACCAGGTAGAGGAGGGCCTGGGCGATGTTGGTCAGCGGCCCCGCGAGGGCGATCTTCCCGTAGTCGTCGCCGTACATGAGACCCGCGATGACGACCGCCCCGGGCGCCACCACCTTGAGCGGGGAGAAGAAGGACCACAGCGTGATGAGGACGCCGATCATGTTGAGCCTGAACTCCGCCCAGTAGCCGAGCCGCTGCGCCGAGAACTTGTGCGCGAGCTCGTGGAGGAGGAAGGCGGCCGCGAAGATGCCCACCGCCCCGAGGACAACGAGGGGCGTTCTGTGGAGGTACCTCCACAGCCAGGTGAGGGGGATGGCGGAGATGAGGAGGAGGCTGACGGCGAGGTGCCTCAGCTCCCGGTCGCTGAACCTGAACGGCCTGCCGTAGATGAACCTCCGGGGACGCTGATAGAAGGCGTCAGACGGACGGTATGCGCCGTCCCTCCCGACGTTGACGGCGCCCAGCCCCCTGTTTAGGCCCGTGCAGCCGTGGAACTCGGGGAGCCTGTGCTCGGAGCAGAAGTAGCCGCCGCAGTAGCTGCACCTGAAGGGCATGTAGACGTCCCTGCCGCACCTGTCGCACTGGACCAACGCTCGTCTCCCCGTGCGGGAGATAGAGGCTGAAACGGCTATATGAGCTTACTCATGGGCCGCAGCGCCCTGGAGCCCGCGGGAGAGGGGCAGTATCAGGAGGGCGAGGGCCGCCAGTCCCAGGTACAGCGTCGCCGGCTGGAAGGCCTCGGCGACGGCGCCCCCCACTACGGGGCCCACGCACATGCCGACGCCGTACACGGACTCGTGAACCCCCATCGCCGTGCCGAGGGCGTGGCGCGGGCTCCGGCGCGCGATGTTGTCCTGGACCAGGGGCGTCAGTATCCCTCCGGAGAGGCCGAACATCGCCAGCGGGGCGATGAAATCCGACGTGCTCCTGGAGAAGGCGACGGCGAGGAGGGCGGCGCCCATGAGGCACGACGCGAGGCCGAGGGATCGCCTCTCGCCCCAGTCGATGAACCTCTCCACGGAGAGGAAGCCCAGCCCCCTCACGCCGTTCGTCATCGTTAGCAGGAGGCCTATAATGGAGGGGGTGATCCCCAGCATCCTCATCTGGCCGGGCAGGATGGCCATGTAGATGCCGAGGATGACGCTGTAGGGGAGGATTATCAGATAGGCGGCGTAGAGCCCCCTCAGCGCCGTGAGGTCGAATCCCCTCCTCGCGGGTCCATCGCTGGGCTTCCCCCGTGGGATGAGGCCCGCCCTGATGATGGCGACGCTGCCGGCAATAAGGGCCGCCAGGATGGCGAACAGTGCGGGGAAGCCCAGGGCGTCCGAGATGAGTCCGCCGAGGAAGGGGCCGGCGATGAAGCCAGCGATCCACGAGAGGTTGTAGCGGCCGATGGACCGCGTCAGAGCCCCCGGAGGCGAGGCGTCCGCGACCAGGGTGCTGGCCGTGACGAAGAACATCGCGGAGACGACCCCCAGCAGGCCCCGGAGCACGACGAGGTCGCCGACGCCCGCGGCGATGCGGAACAGTAGGACGGTGGCCGCCCCGAGGACGGAGAAGGCGAGGTAGAGCCTGACGCGGTCGAACCTGTCGAGGAGGGCCCCGGAGACGAGGGTCATGGCCATGTAGGCGGCGGAGCCGACGGTGCCGATGACGCCGAAGGCCACGTAGGAGGCTCCGAGCTCCTCCGCGAAGACCGGGAGGAGGAAGGTGGCGGCGCCGAACCCCGTCGAGGTGAGAAACACGGTCGCGTAGAGGAAACGCAGCGGCCTCACCGCCTCCCGGGGCATCCTGATCCCTCCTACCTAGTGTCGCGTACGCGGTCTTCAAACTATGGGTGAAAAAGGGGGAGACGGCGGACTTCCGAGGCTACAGGGGCTTCGCCAGTATCTCGTGGACCTTCAGGTCCCTGATGCGGTTCGAGCTGGCGGGGGTGATCACCATGGCGGTGTCGCTCCCGGCGTGGCTCCCCGCCACCGCGACGACGGGCCTGTCGACGGGGACGGCGCCCACGTCGGCGGCCATCATCGCGATCTCGACGCAGACCTTCACCCCCTGGCTGAAGAGCCTGAGGGTGTGGGCGATGATGGTGGAGACGGGCGGGACGATCCACGGGAGCCGGGCTTCAAGCGGCGCCTCCCGAGGCGGCCTCTGCCTTGAGATGCCGACGTCAACGCTCCCCGTCAGCACGTCGGTGCACGTGACCACGACCGCCCCGGCCTCCTCCAGCCTTCGCCGGGCCTCCTCCGGCATAAGCTGCACGCCGGGCGCCCGGTACCCCGTCTGGTGGGTGACGAAGACCAGCTTGAGGCCGCTCCCTTTGAAGACGTCCAGGGCCTTGAGGGCGGTCCACCCGGTGGTGGACGAGATGATGACGGTGTCGATGCCCCGCTCCTTCGCCGCCTCCAGCGCGATCTTCAGGGTCTCCTCGGTGTGCTCCTTCCCAGGCTTCTCGAAGTATACCGTGGTTCGCTTCACGCTCATATCGGGTCCCCCTGAGGGGTTTGCCCTTTCCCCAACGCGGGTTCCCCGGGGTGGTTCGACGGGCGTCGATGGGGTCTTCGTCGCAACTTTTAATTCAGCACCGTCGAGAGTTGAACGGAGGGTTTGACCCTTGAGGCTTTCGAGGGACGTTGCGATCGTGGGGGCGGGGATGACCCGTTTCCACCATAAGATACACGCAGACAAGACGAGCAGGGAGCTCTTCGTCGAGGCCGCCCTTGAGGCGGCGGATTCCGTGGACAACGGCTTCGACATGAGGGATGTGGAGGCCCTCTTCGTGGGGAACTTCTCCAGCGACGCCTTCGAGCATCAGGCCCACACCGCCGCGCTCATGGCGGACTGGCTCGGCCTCTGCCCTAGGGCCGCGACCCGAGTTGAGGACGCGTGCGCGAGCTCGGGGGTCGCGGTGAACATGGGCGCCCTCGCCGTCGCCTCCGGCGCCTACGACGTGGTGATGGTGGGGGGCGTCGAGAAGATGCGGAACCTGACCACGGAGGAGGTGACGGACACCCTGGCGATGGCAGCCGACGACCTCTACGAGGTCGCCGCCGGCTTCACCTTCCCCGGCCTCTACGCGTCCCTGGCGACGGCCCACTTCGCCAAATACGGCTCCAGCTGGGAGCAGCTCGCCGCCGTCGCCATCAAGAACCATCATAACGGCGCCCTGAACCCGAAGGCCCACTTCCAGTCCAGCGTCATGGAGACGGCGAAAAAGCTGGGAGAGCGGCGCGGCGTGACCTTCAACGACGAAATGGAGTTCCTCCGCTCGCCGCTGAACCCCGTCATCGCGTACCCCCTCAGGCTCTTCGACTGCTGCCCCGTCTCGGACGGCGCCGCGGTCGTCATCCTCGCCGCCGCCGAGGTCGCCAAGAGGTTCACGGACACGCCCGTGTACATCAGGGGATTGGGGCAGGCCTCGGACGCGATGTCACTCCACGACAGAGCTGACCTGACGACGCTGAGGGCGACGAGGGTCGCCGCCGAGCAGGCCTACAAAATGGCGGGCGTGTCCGCCGACGACATCGACGTGGCCGACGTCCACGACTGCTTCACCATCGCGGAGGTCCTGGCCACGGAGGACCTCGGCTTCTTCCCCAAGGGAGAGGGGGGAAAGGCAGCGGAGGAGGGGCGGACCGCCCTGGATGGGGATAAGCCCGTCAACCCGGACGGCGGGTTGAAGGCGAAGGGCCACCCCGTCGGCGCGACGGGAGCGGCGATGGCATACGAGATGTTCAAGCAGCTCCGGGGCGAGGCCGGCAGACATCAGGTTGAGGGAGTCGAGGTCGGGCTGACCCATAACGTCGGGGCGTCGGGGGCCACCGTCGTGGTCCAGATATACGGGAGGTAGAACCATGGACGGAATGGAGTTCACGGTCAAGGCGTTCCACGACTTCCTAGCTGAGGGCAGAATCATGGGGTCGAGGTGCAGGGGGTGCGGAGCGGTCTCCCTCCCGCCGCGGCCCGTCTGCCCCGAATGCGGGGGCAGAGACCTCGAATGGACCGAGCTGGAGGGGAAGGGGATCATCCGAGCCTACACGGTCATCCATGTCCCGCTGACCCGTATGAAGGACCGATGCCCCTACGCGTGCGGGGTGGTGGAGCTCGACGCCGGCCCCCGAATATCGGGGCTGATCCTAGGCGTCTCCGAAGGAGAGAAAATAGAGGTGGGCTCCAGGGTGGAGGCGGAGTTCGTGAGGGAGGGGGCGCGGACGGTCCTCTGCTTCAGGCCCGTCTAGCGTTACTCGCCCTTGAACTCGGGTTTGCGCTTCTCCTTGAAGGCTGCGACGCCCTCCTTGAAGTCGCCCGTCGAGAACAGGCGGCCGAAGGCCTCTGCCTCGGCATCTAGGCCCGCCTTCATGGCTAGGCTCATGTTCACCAGCCGCTTCGCCTTCGCAAGCGCGAGGGGAGGTCCCTTGACGAGGGTCGCGGCGAAGGCCTTCACCTCCTCCTCGAACCTGTCGGCGGCCACGACCCTGTTGACGAGACCCGCCCGTAGGGCCTCCTCGGCGCTCAGCATCGCTCCGGTCATGGTCATCTCCTTCGCCTTGGCGACCCCGATGAGCCTCGGCAGCAGTTGGGTTCCTCCCCAGCCGGGGACGAGGCCCAGGTTGATCTCGGGCTGGCCGAACCGGGCCTTCTCCGAGGCGATCCTGAAGTCGCAGGCAGCGGCGAGCTCGCAGCCGCCGCCCAAGGCGTAGCCGTTCACGGCGGCGACGACGGGCTTGGGGAGGCGGAGTATCTTCATGAAGGTCTGATGACCTTTTCTGGAGACCGCCTCCGCCTCGCTGCTCGACAGCCCGCTCAGGAAGGATACGTCGGCGCCGGCGCAGAAGGCTCGATCCCCGACGCCGGTGATGACGACGCACCTGATCGAGGGGTCCGTCTCGGCCCTGTCGAGGGCCTCGCCGATGAGGTCGAGCATCTCGGGGACGATGGAGTTGAGCTTGCTCGGCCTGTTCAGGCTGATCCAGCAGACGCCGTCCTCGACCTTCACCAGCACCGGCTTCTCTTCGCCCATCCTTCCAACCCCTAGCGGCTCTCCCTCATCTCGAAGGGACCTCGGGGGAGGTTGGCGCCCAGCTTCAGGGCGGTGTCCACCGCCTCCCTGTCTGCGATGCCCTCCTCCACCACCTTCTCCGCCTCCTCCATTAGGGGGTTGAGCAGGAGGTCGATGTCGAAGCCTCTCCCGACGTCCTCCGGAACCCTCGGCCGCTCCTTGTAGCTGTAGAAGCCCTCTCCGGTTTTCCGCCCCAGCTTTCCCTCCTTGAACAGCTTCTCGATGGGTTTCGCCGAGGCGTATCCGGGTCCCAGGTTCTCCTCGAAGACCTTTAGGATGTTGTAGACGATGTCGAGTCCGATGAGGTCGGCGAGCATGAAGGGGCCGAGGGGCATCCCCGCCCTGTGCTGCATGGCGCTGTCCACCTGCTCCTTCGTGTAGCCGGCGTCCAGCAGCTTCGCCGCCTCGTTCAGGTAGGTGATGAGAACCCGGTTGACGATGAACCCGGGCGCGTCCCTCTTCACCGCGACGGGCGTCTTCCCCATCCTCTCCGCCAGCGCCATCGCGAGCTCCACAGTCTCAGGGCTCGTCCTGGCCCCGGGGATGATCTCGACGAGGCGCATCACGGTGGGCGGGTTGAAGAAGTGCATCCCCACGAACCTCTCGGGATGGGAGACAGCCTCCGCGATGGCCGTGATGCTCAGGCTGGAGGTGTTGGTGGCGAGCACCGCGTCCTCCCGGGCCTTCCCCGAGACCTCCTTCCAGACCTTGCGCTTCAGGTCGAGCCTCTCGGGGATGGCCTCGACGACGAGGTCGGCGTCCCCCACGGCCTCGGAGAGGTCGAGAGTCATGGATATCTTGCCGAGGGCCGCCTTGGCGGCGTCCTCGGTCATCCGTCCCCGCTCCACTTGGCGTTTCAGGCTCCTCTCGATGCTCTGCTGAGCCTTGTCGAGGAACTCCTGGGCGATGTCGCGTATGATCACGTTGAAGCCGGCGAGGGCGGCGACCTGGGCGATGCCGTGGCCCATGACGCCCGCGCCGAGCACGGCGATCTTCTCAACTTGCTCCGGATTCATGAAACCTCGTAGGCTTCTAGCAGTCCAGGGCTTAAAGGCTTTTTCGAAGCGGTAAAAACTAAATAGACGCCGAGAGGTCTATTTCCAATATCAGGGGATGGAAACTTGACCCGGATCATCGTCCTTCTCAAGGACATCGCCGACCTCACGGAGCTGAAGTTCGACCCGGCGACCCGGAGCCCCCGGCTCGAGGGCGTAAAGCGGAGGATAAGTGACGTCGATAAGCGGGCCCTGGAGGCGGCGATACAGCTCAAGGAGAAGCACGGCGGCGAGGTGATCGCCCTCTCCATGGGTGACGCCAGGACGAGGACGGCGATGCTCGAGGCTCTCGCCATGGGCGCCGACGCCCTCTACCTCGTCAACGACGAAGCCCTCAAGGGCATCGACACCCTTGCAACGTCGAAGGTGCTGGCGGCGGCGGTGAGGAAGATCGGCGGATTCGACCTCGTCCTCTGCGGGGAGATGACCCTCGACAGCCTCTCCTCCCAGGTCGGGCCGCGCCTGGCGGAGCTCCTCGACCTGCCTCAGGTGACGTACGCGAGGCATCTGGAGCTGGAGGAGGGGCGGCTGAGGGCTGAGCGGGATCTGGAGGATGTGGACGAGGTGGTGGAGGTGGGGCTGCCTGCCGTCGTCTCCGTCGTCAGGGAGATCAACGAGCCGAGGATACCGTCGCTGATGAACATCATGAAGGCTAAGCGGAAGCCGACGGTGGAGTGGGACGCCGCCGCCCTCGGCCTCTCTGCCGACGAGGTCAAGGACGCCTCGTCCATCGAGGTCCTGAAGGTGGAGGCGCCCCAGGTCGAGCGCAAGCGCGTCATCATCGAGGCCGAGACCGCGGAGGAGGCGGCGGAGAAGCTGGCCGAGGCCATCCTCGCCGAGGGGGTCCTGGAGGGATGACGATGGAGGGCGTGATGGTCTACTCCGAGGACGTGGAGCTCATGCTCCAGCTCCTAGGGAAGGGACGGGAGCTCGCGGGCAAGCTCGACGCCGCGCTCTACGCCCTGCTCATCGGCGCGGGGGCGGACGCCGACACCCTCATCGAACACGGCGCGGACAGGGTTTACGTCGCCGACGACCCTCAGCTCGCCTCCTTCGCCCTGGAGCCCTACCGGGCGGTGGTTCTGGAGGCGGTGGAGAAGGCGTCCCCCGAGGTCATCCTCATGGGGGCGACGAAGCGCGGCAAGGAGCTCGCCCCGAGGGTCGCCGCGGCCTTGGACACGGGCTGCATGACCGAGTGCATAGAGCTGGACGTGGACGAGGAGCGGAGGCTGGTGGCAGAGCGG
>QMXQ01000046.1 GCA_003662205.1 Candidatus Bathyarchaeota archaeon | reverse complement strand
ATGCGGGGGTCGATGGCGCCGACGTCGGCGTTGAGGGAGAAGTAGGTGAGGAGCGCACCTAGGACGAGGATGATGACGCCGAAGAGCCGGGTCGCGAGGCCCGCCAGGGTCGCTCCTTCCTCGTTGGACATGGACATCCAACCCTTAGGATTCCGAACCACTTATTTAAGATTGGGAGGGTGTCAGAGGCCCTCCAGCTTGGCGGGGAGGTACTCGTCGACGATGTACGTCAGCCCGTAGCGGCTGAAGGCCTCCAGCTCCGCCTTCTTCCCGATCTTCAGGAAGGTTGCGATCTCCCTCTGCCAGAGCTCCTCCTTGTAGCGGGGGTCCGCCGTCAGCTCCTTGAGCCGCTTCACGTCATAGTCGGTGAGGTTCTCAGTGGGCAGCTTGTACTTTATGATGTCCGTTGCCCAGACGCCTATCCACTTCGCCTCGGGGGTGGCGAGGCCCCGGAGGTGGGCGGCGTTCGCCGATCCCGAGATGATGACCATGGCGATGTGGACGCCCCAGGGGTCGCCGTCGGTGAAGATATAGACGGGGAGGCCGTGGTCCCGGTTGAGCCTGTGGATGATGCTCCGGGTCGACCGGGGGGACTGGCCGGCGGTGTGGATGAGGATGGCGTTGAACTGCTCGTGGGCCTGCTCCTCCACCAGCCGGGTGAACATGGCGCCCTTCTCGATGACCAGCACCTTGTCGGCGGAGGTCTCCACGAACTTGGAGCTGGTGAGGGCGGGGCCGATCATGACGCCGTCCGGGTGCTCCGTCAGGTTCATCCGCTTCCCCTCGTAGCCGGGGACGGTGTACTCGATGGTGAGGTCGCCGAAGATGGCGCTCCGCTCCTCGGGGAAGATGTTGAACTCCTCCCGGGGAGTGTTCAGAGCCGTCTCAAGGTCGGTGATGATGTTGTCCGACTCGGCCTGGTTCTTGAACTCTATGTCCCGCTGCCCCCGGGCGGAGTAGTAGACCTCCCTCAGGGTGCTCGTCTTCCTCAGCCGGAGGAGCTCCCTGGCGAACCACGCCGTCCAGACGAGCTGGGTGAAGGGGCGGATGTGCCTTATGTTACGGGAGTGGCGGCGGATCATCCGGTCGCCGAGGACGTACTGCCGCAGGTCGGGGTCGTAAATGATGTTGTCCGTCGACCTGCTCTGCATCATGATCCAGGGGAACTCCCTGTTCTCTATCTGCTCGTAGATGATGTTGCCCAGCTGCTTGAGGTAGAGCTCCACCGACTCCCTCTGCTTCTCGGCGTCACTAACTATCTTGTCCGACAATTTGGGGCACCTCGCTTATCTTCTTCTCCACCTCGGGGAGGCTCGCGCTCACCGCCGCCAGCAGGGGCCTGACGTCCGGCGGCTCCTCCCTGTCGGAGAGCTTCGCGGAGAACTCGGCGATCTTCGGCAGGTACTTCCCGAAGATGTTCAGCCTCCGCTTCTCATGGGCCAGCCGTATGCTCCTCGCGATGTAGAGCCTCAGGGAGCGGGCGGCGCTCCGGAGGGCGTTGGTGATCTCCCGCTCCACCTCCGGCTGGTCCGCCATGTACTCCTTCCCCACGGTCTTGTACGGTATCTTCGTCGAGCAGACGTGGACCACGACGACGAGGGGGGTGTCCGAGGAGACCTTGTAGGTGGCCCAGTTGATGTTCCTGTTGACCACCTTCCAGACGACGCCGCTCGACTCGTCGAACAGCAGGGGGATGCGGTTGGCGAACCGGTAGATGGTGATGCCGCCGCGCGACTGCTTCGCGATGGACTTCCCGTGGGCGATGGCCGCCTCGACGATGAAGGGGAAGCCGAGGTAGGTGGCGGGCTTCCGCTGGACCACCTTGAGGAAGTCGTCCTCCCTCAGGTTCAGCTCCTTCCTGATGCCCGTCTCCAGCAGCTCCACGCCTATAGGGGAGAGGCAGCTGGGGTCGGGGCGGATGAAGTCGTTGAACTCCCGGGCAGCCCGGACCAGCCTAACGATGTCCTCGGGTTTGAGGGAGCTCGGCTTCGCCTTCGGGTTGATCTTCGCCGCTCTGAGGAACTTCTCCGCCGTCGTCGGGCCGACGCCCTGGAAGTGCTCCATCATGAACGCCTTCATGCTCCTGGCCTTGGTGATGGCCACGAGCCTGCGGAAGGTCTCCACGTCGATGCCGTGGGGGTGGGGCTTCACGGGCTTGGGGAGCGGCGGCATCTGCTCCGTCGCCCTCTTGAAGCGGTAGAGGCGGCCCCGGGGGTCGACGAAGGTGATGTCGGCGTAGGGGTTGACCATCGCCGTCTGCTTCAGGTACTCGTAGAGCCTGTACCTGCTGCGGCTGTAGTCGCCCTCGAGCTGGAGCTCCACGGCCGTCCCCCTCCACCCCTTCTTGTTGTCCAGAACGGTGTGCTTCAGGATGAGCGGCCGGTTGTGCTCTATGTCGATCATCATCTCGTACTCGTGGATGTCGCCGCCGGTGCTCGACGTGATCCGGACCGGCTTGTGGGTGGTGATCTGGCCGTAGAGGATGGTGATGGTCCCGCCGAGGCCGAAGGTCCCCCGGGCCTGCTTCAGCGTGTACTTGGAGCCGTAGAACACCTGGCCGAAGCAGTGGGGGATGTGCTCGGCGGGGACGCCGGTGCCGTTGTCCTCGATCCTGAGGGTGTAGATGCTGGAGCCGGTCTCGGAGGCGGCGACCTCCGTGATGCGGAGGTAGATGTTGGGCGGGACCCGGCGGGCCTCGCAGGCGTCGAGGGAGTTCTCCACCAGCTCCCTGACGGCGGCGTATATCGCCCTGCTCGGGTTGCTGAAGCCGGCGATCTCCCTGTTCCTGTAGAAGAAGTCGGATGGGCTTATCGACTGGTACTCCACTTCGGTCATGTTCTCGTCACCTCAACTCCGCCTTGGGCTCCGGGGTCTCCTCCCAGAGCTCCGTCCGCTCCTTCCTCATCTTCCGCCTCCAGGCGTAGAGGAAGTTCCAGACGGTCTTGTGGAAGGCCCCCCTCACCAGCATCAGGATGGCCTCCCTCGCCACGTTGAGGCCGTCGACCCTGCCGATGATGGCGACGGTGTGGCCGTAGACGCTGATCATGGTCTCGGTCAGCTCCTCCAGCAGCGCCCTGGATCGGCCGTTCTTGCCTATGATCCTGCCCTTAACCCGGGCGAGGGCGTTCTTCGACCGACCCACGTAGTCCGTGAGGTCGATGATGAGGAGGTCGTAGTCCTCGTCCGCCAGCCTCGCGGCCCTCCTCGGGTTGAAGCCCCTGCCTATGGCCTTCACGATGCTCCTCACGGTGAATATGGCGGTCACGTCCTTGGCCTCCGGGTTGAGGGTGACCTCCACCGCGCCGGACCCGCTGTCGATGCTGAGGGTCACCCCGAAGGTGTCCTCGATCCTCCTCTTCACCTTCCCCTTCGGGCCTATGAGGACGCCGACGCGTTCCAAAGGGATCTTAATGTAGGTCTTCTGCTCCACCTTTCACCCACAGCTCCACCTTCTCGGCATCGACGACCTCCACGCCGAGCCTCCTGAAGTAGGTGTTCACGTTGTAGATGTCCCTTCGAACGAGTGCGTCCGACATCGGATGGGCGGTGAGGACGGCCTGGGATATGTCGAAGATGACGGGCGCCTCCTCCCAGACCATGATGTTGTACTCGCTGAGGTCTCCGTGTACGAGCCTGGCCCCCGTGTAGAGCAGCCTCATCTGCTGGAGCAGCTGCCTGTAGAACGCCTCGGGGTCGGCGGGGGTGGCCTCCCGGAGCAGGGGCGCGGGAACCCCGTCCCTACCGATGAAGCTCATCACCAGGATATTCCTGTAGAAAGCGATGGGCCTGGGGGAGTTCACCCCGGCCTCCTCGGCCAGCTGGAGGTTCTTGAACTCCTTCTGGGTCCAGGTGTAGATGATGCTGCGGGGGTCCCTCCTCACCCTCCTGAATCGGGGGTCTCCCTCGATGTACTTCATCATCCCCCGCCTGAAATCCGCCGTCGCGGTGTAGTATATCTTGATGGCGAGCTCCGCGCCCTCCGGGCTCGTCCCCCAGTAGATGCGCCCCTCCTTCCCGGCTTTGATGACGCCGTGGATCCTGCCGATGGTCTTCCGGTGCATCAGCTTGTAGACGCCCTCGAGGGTGAGCCTGTCGAAGACCTCCTCGATGACCTTGAACTCCTCCGACCGCTTGTCGAGCATGAGGCTCTCTTCCTCGTACCGCCTCTCGATGGCGTCGGCCTCCCTCTCGATGCTCTCCGGGTCGGACACGGATCCTCCAGCCCCGCTACTCTATCTTGAGGATGCCTTCCTTCCTCAGCTGCTCCACCTGGTTCTGGGTGTACCGCCAGAAGATCTCTCCCCGCTCCTCGCTCTGGAACTCCCAGGGCGACACCAGGACCACGTCTCCCTCCCGGATCCACGTCCGCCTCTTCATCTTCCCCCTGATCCTGCAGACCCGGGTGTGGCCGTCCTGGCACTTGACGAGGACACGGTCGTAGCCCAGCATCTTCTGGACGATGCAGAGCACATCGTTCTCAGAGGGGTAGACCATGTTCCGGAGCTCGCGCTCGCTCAAGACCTTCTTCTTGCCCATCCGATGACCTCTTCCTCCATAAAGAGTGTGCGGAACCTTAAAAATCATTTCCATCAAAAATTAGCTGACGATCCCGATTTTTAACAGGTTAAAATTAATATCCCCGGTTTTAAGCGGGGTGTTTTTAATTATAAATTTAAAATACCTGGGGTCCGAGTGCCGAGCCGGCCCCGAGGCTTAAAGCTCCACGGGCACCCGTCTATTTATTGAGACGCCCCGGAGCGTCACCTTCGAGTTATAGGCGTATATCTCGACGCCGCGCTCCGCCGCCTCCCTGAGGGCCTCCGCGAATCTGGGGTCAGTCCCCTCGTTGGGCTGGAAGGCGCGGGCGTCCGCCCTCTGGATGAGGAACAGCACCGCGGCCCGCCCCGTCTCCGAAGCCTTGATGAGGGCGTGGAGGTGCCTCCGCCCCCGCTCCGTCGGCGCGTCGGGGAAGAGGCCGACGCCCGCCTCGACCAGGGTGCAGGACTTCACCTCCAGCAGCAGCTGTCCCGAGGCGCCGGCGAGGCGGAAGTCCAGCCTCGAGTCCGTGAAGACAGGCTCCCTCTTCTCGATCCTCAGGCCGCGGAACTCCGGCAGCAGCCCGGCCTCGACGGCCTCCGCCACCACCCTGTTCGGCGCCCTGGAGTCGGCTGAGACCAGCGTTCCGCCGAGGTCGACGAGGACGAGGTCGTACCGGGTTTTTCTGTGCTCGGAGGACTTCTCCAGCAGGTAGACCCTGGCGCCTGTGCGCAGGAGCTCCTCCATCCGCCCCGGGTTGGGTATGAAGCAGAGGGCGGGGCTGCCGTTGATCTCGACCTCGCCGAGGAAGCGGTTGGGCCTCGCCTTGAAGGTCGCCGGCACCAGGGGTCCGTCGAAGCGCATGGTTCACGCCCGCCGCTGCTCCACGAGGCTGAGGAGGTCCTCTATCAGCCCTCGGCCCGAGGCGGCCACGAGGTCGAGCCTGCTCCGCCGCGTCAGCTCCAGGTCGCCCCCGACGGCCCCGTTTATGCTGTAGATGCCGCCCGCCTCCCTCAGGATGAGCAGCCCCGCCGCGACGTCCGTGGCCCTTATGGTCCCCCTGAGGTCGATGTGGGCGTCCAGGACGCCGGAGGCGACGAGGCAGAGGGAGAGGGCGGCGCACCCGAGCTGGCGGAGGTGCCACGCCTCGGCGATGACCCCCTCCACGGGCTCCAGGGGGGCGCCCTTGCTGATGTCCACGGAGACGAGGGCGTCCCTCAGGGGCTTCGGCCCCGCCGGGTGGATGGGCTTCCCCCCGCGCCAGGCGCCCCTGCCCCGCTCCGCCCGGTAGACCTCGCCCGTGTAAAGGTCCATGACGAGGCCGGCCACGGCCCCGGATAGCCGCGGGGTCTCGGAGACGGCGAGGCTGGTGGCGGCGAAGGGGACGCCCCGGGCGAGGTTCGTGGTCCCGTCCACGGGGTCGGCGATGAGGTACATCTCCCCGCCGCCGATGGTGGCCTCGCCCTCCTCGCTGATGAGGCGGACGGAGGCGCCGAGGTGCCTCAGGGACTCCTCGATGGCCCGCTGGGCCTCGGCGTCGAGGAGCCGCTTCAGCTCGTCCCCGTCGAGGGCGGGCCTCTTCAGCAAGGCGCTCCGGATGCGGCCGCGCACGTTCTCCGCGGTCTCCAGTAGGATGGGGGTCCAAGCCGACATGCGGTTAGATGAAGCCATTTCTCCTCATAGCCTCGATGATCTTCTCGGCGGCCGCCTCCGGGGAGTCCCTCAGGCAGTCGATCTCGACGTCGGCATGCCAAGGCTCCTCGTACTCCTCCCCGGCGCCAGGGACGTGGGCTGCGTCGCCGGCTGCCGCCCTCCGGTAGATGCCCTTCGGATCCCTCTCCCTGCAGACCTCCAGGGGGCAGCGGATGTACGCCTGCAGGAACCTGTCGATGAGGCCCCGGGCGGCTCTCCGCCACCTCCGCCTGTTGGCGGTGGCGTCGAAGATGACGTTGACGCCGTTCTGGGTCAACAGCACGCCGATGTAGACCAAGGCGTTGTAGAAGGTCTCCCGCTCCTCCGGGGAGTAGGTCGGATGGGGGGTGAGGACCCTGCGGACGGCGTCGGACTCTAGGATCTGGGCCTCGACCCCGAGGCGGCTCAGCCGCTCCTTCAAGGCCCTGGCGACGGTGGATTTGCCCGACGCCGGCAGCCCCGTGATCCAGACAGCCCATCCCGGCTCGGTCATGCGGGGGCCTCCAGGAGGTCACCAGCATGGGCCGGGTCGAAGAGGGGGGTTTCGAGGATGTTGCGGGCGAAGTTGAGGAGGCTCGTCCTGACGTTGAGGTCGAGGTCCGAGTACCAGACGGGCGAGGCGACGACGAGGGCCCTCCAGCAGAGGAAGGGCTGGATGACCTGGAGGAGCTCGTGGTCGCCGGTCGCCGTCAGGTAGCCGTCGAAGAAGGCGTCCCAGAGGGTCCTGAAGGGGCCGTCGAGGGCGCCGCGGTGCTGGAGGGCGTAGAAGAGGTAGTTGATGGCCATGGCGGCGACGTCGTCCGCCGGCTCGCCCCACTCGCCCCGGCTGCGGTCAAGGACGGTGAAGTCCACCTCCTCCCGGAAGAGGATGTTCCAGGGGTGGAAGTCGCCGTGGACCTGGCTGAGCCTGTGGGTCAGCGGCTTGATCCGCCACCGCCAGTCGATGCACCGCTTCTCGATCCACGCGAGCTGGAGCGGCCCGATGTAGTCGAGGCCCGGCGGGTAGCTGTCGGTGAGGCCGAGGATGCACTCGTTGTGGCCGATGAGCTCGCGGATGCGCCTCTCGTAGAGGCCCGGGTCATCATGCTTGACGGCGTGGACCTCGGCCAGGTACTCGGCTAGGGCCCGGCAGCGGCGGAGGTCGAGGGCGGCGAGGGCGCCGACGTCCCGGATCCGGTCGAGGTCTCGGTGGTACTCGGCCCCCTCCGCCAGCTCGGTGAGGAGGAAGAGCTCCAAGCAGTCGCCGAGGGTCTTCGCGGAGCCGTCCCGGGTGAGGGCGCCGACGTCGAGGGCGCGGACATGACGGGGGAGGGTGTTGAAGGACCGGGCCTGCCATAGGAGGATGGCGGCGCGGTCGGCCATCCGCTCGTGGCCGAAGCCCCCCGGCTTGACGGTGTTGAAGACGACAGTCCGCTGCTCGCCCTCGACGGTGAAGTCGATGCGGAGGGGCGTCCCGTAGCCGTATTTCTTCAGCGCGTCCTCGGCCTTCCTACCGGCGGCGCCGAGGGCTCTGATGCCGGTGATGGTCGCGTCACCCTTGAAGAGCTCGGAAAGGTATCGCTGGAGGGCGGTGATGCTGATCTCCGACATGGGCGTCCGTATAGTTGTCCGCGCACGGTCTAAAAAGGTCTATCCGTCATCTGATAGCTCCTGCCGCCGGACGCCCGCGTCGCGAGCGGCTCCCCGCTACCGACGCCTCGGCTTCTCGCAGGTGACCCCTCGGACTTCCGGGTGATAGATCACGTTCTCGAAGCCGATCTGTCCGAGGCGGCGCGCCACTCCCCGGCGCAGGTCGATCCCGCGTCGCCTCGACCCGGGCTCGCCGGTGTAGTGGAAGAGCCGCCCGCCGTCGCGGAGGACGCGGAACATCTTGGCGTAGAACTCCTGGCTGTAGAGGCGGCCCGCCAGGGGAAGGCGGGGCGGATCGTGGACGACGTAGTTGAAGAAGCCGCGGGGGAGGGCGTCGAGGACGATGTAGGCGTCCCCCAGCAGGAGGTGGATGCGCCGGTCCTCGAAGAGCCCCCGGGACCAGGGATTCACCTCGGCGATCCGGAGCACCTCTGGGCTCAGCTCGACTGAGACAACGAGGCCGGCGCCCCACCCCAGGGCGGCCTGGGCGGTGTAGCCGAGGCCGGCGCAGGTGTCCAGGACGCGGCCGCCCCTGACGCCGAGGACCATGATCTTCTTTCGGGCGTCGGCGTCTGGCGTCACCTCCTTTGTCCTGTGCATCCTGATGCCGTCGACCTCCAGCGTCGGAGCGCCCTCCGTCGGCACGAGCTTGTAGAAGTGCTCGTCGGAGATGGCGACCATGTATAGGGCGTCGTCCTCGGGGAAGAAGACGGCGTTCTCCCGATCCGCGATCCGCCTCAGGTCCGCGAAGCGGACGACACTCCCCTCGGGGAGCACGACGCGATCCGCTTCGACATCCACGGTGACCCTGGACAGCCCCAGATCTAGGGAGACTCTTCTACCGCCTTCGAGGATTCTGCGCGCGACTTCCGAGGTGAGGAGCGGCCGCCACCTTCCTTTCCGAGACAATCTCGACGCCCTGTTCCCTACTATGAGGGTGCGTCGGAGGAGCTTATCACGATTCCCTTGGGGCGCGGCTCTCAAATCCCGGACGTCTACATCGGTTAGCCCTTTTCTCTAGAACCCGCTTATGACCCCGATGGGCACCGGGGCTTCTTCGGACGGTTCTCACGGCGATCAGGCGGGGCGGAAATGTTTTAAGCGCGCGGCGGGGAGTTTTATTCCCCTTCCGCTCTCGGAGGGTCAGGTATGGGTAAGCGGGTCATGATCGCGCTTGGTGGCAACGCCATCAAGCAGCCGGATGAGTGGGGGACGGCGGAGGAGCAGATGAGGAACGTCGCCGTCGCCTGCCGCCAGATCGCCGAGATCGCCCGCCGCGGCTATGAGATCGTCCTCACCCACGGCAACGGCCCCCAGGTCGGCAACCTCTCCATCCAGCAGGAGCAGGCCCAGGACCTCGTCCCCCCGCAGCCCCTGGT
>QMXQ01000045.1 GCA_003662205.1 Candidatus Bathyarchaeota archaeon | reverse complement strand
CGAAGACGTCGAAGGCGATCACCGGCCGGTGGGGCGTCGGCTGCATGAAGGAGTAGAAGGCGGGCGCCCTCTCCCCGCCTATGACGATCGACCTCCCCCTGGTCCCGCCCTCCGTCCGGGTCGCGCCGAGCTTCACCTCCACGATCTGCCCCGGATACTCCTCCACGGGCACCTCGAACTCGACCTCCAGCAGGGAGGCCGGCTTGACCTTGGCGGGCACGGCGGCCGGAGGCACCCCGGGCACCGCCCTCGGCGCGCCCATGACCACGCCGGGACTGAGCCTGAGCTCCAGCTCGTCGAAGGTGATCTCCACGTCTTCGAGCTCTATCTGTTGAAACTTGGCGAGGGCCTCCAGCAGGTCGAGGCTGATCGGGAGGGCTCCCCGTCTCTCCTTCTTCTCGGTCAAAGGGCTCACTTCCCCCGGTCTGCCTTTATGATCAGCTTCTCAGCCGTGATCTTGGCGTTCTTGAGGATGATCCTGAAGCCCATGCCCGCCGGGATGCCCTGGATCGGGATCGCTCCGGCGGGGAGCTCGAGGGTGGGCGCCGTTACCTCCGCCGGCGCCTCCGCGGCCTCCTCAGCCGGGGCCTCAGCCCACCGCTCGACGATGGGGTGACCCTTCTCCTTCAGGAACTCCCGGAGCTCGTCGAGGTTTGAGACGTCGTTCTCGGTCGCGATCTTGTCCACGATCTCGGGGGGCATGAACTCCTTGACGCGCTCCTTCACCTCCTGGGGCATCCAGACGACCCTGTTCCAGCCGCCGTCCGCCTGGAGGAACTTGGGGCTGCGCATGTACTCGATGGAGAGGCCGTGGAAGCCGTCCACCTGCCTGCCGCCCGCCGTGAGGTCGGAGATGGTGACGAAGGTGAGGCCGTTCACCGTCTCTCCCTTGAAGTTGCGGTGGACGACGCCGAAGCCGTCCAGCTCGGGGATGTAGAAGGCGCACCCCTCGAAGCAGCCGCAGCTCGTGTGGGGGTACCCGAAGGCGGTGTAGAGCTGCACCCGCTCGATCTCGCCGAGGGACTTATCCCTGATGACCTTGTTGACGCCCTCGTACTCCCCCTTCACGGGGTCGATGCACTCGCCCTTCGGTATCTCGAAGACCGGCCCCTTCGGGTCGACCTTGGCGGTGGCCCTGCCGTCGAACCAGCTGATGGCGCCGCAGTTGGCGTACCTCTGCGGGGTGATGACGCAGAGGTGGGTCGGCGCGAAGGACTGGCAGAGGCTGCAGCCGTAGAAGACGTCGACATCGTCGTCGCTCATGCCCCGGGCTCGGGCGTCCCTCGCCTCGTAGATCTCCATCGCCTTCTCGTACCACTCCTTCACCTTGTCGGGGTCGGTCATGAAGGTGATTTGGATCTTCTCGATGAAGGGCATCTCGCTCTTGAACAGCCGCTTGAGCACCTCGCCCAGGAGGCGGAGGCTGTTGAAGCCCTTCTCGTAGGACTTCTTGCTCAGCCGTAGTTGGATGTCGTACCTCTGGTTGAGGTGCATGAACCCCTCGATGAAGTTGGTGTACTCGTGGATGCGCCGCTCGATGACGCCCTCCAGGTCCTTCTCGATCTCCTTCCCGGCGACCTCGATGAGGATGCCGAAGGGGTGGTTGGTCCCCGGCTTCAGCTCGGGCAGGTCGGGGCCGATGATCTCGATCTTCCCGTCCTCGATCTCGTCGAGCTTCCGGGCCTGGACCAGCTCGAACTTGTACCGCTCGCGGGGTCCGCCCAGCTCGACCTGCATCTGGCGGCCCCTGATGCGCTCGCCCTCGTAGATGATCCCTACCCCTACGGGTATGTCCTCGAACATCGACACCTCAGTCTCCCTCCTCTAGGATCGTGATCATCTTATCTAAAACCTCTTTCCACTCCTCCTCGGCCATGCTCCCGAAGGACCAGTTCGCGTTGGGCTGGTAGACCCGGTCCAGCGAGATGGTCCTCAGCTTCGGGGCGAAGTTCTTCAGCCCCGAGAGCACGAGCCACTCCAGGTAGTATGGGAAGCCCGCGAAGAGGACGAGGTCGTAGGGGCCCGCCCCGTCGAGGCCTCCCCACTCGGGGTCGCGGAGGCGGTCCCCGAGGTTCATCAGCGGCGTGGTGTGGATCCCCTCCGCCTTCCGCTTCCTGAACTCGCCTATGAGGTGGCCCGTCGCCGCTACGGTGACGTTCCTGATCTTCGAGAGCCGCGTCGCGTAGCCCACGAGGTCGCCGTCCTTGGTCCCGATGTTGGATGCCTCGGAGCCGACGACGAGGAGCGCCCGCTTCGCCCTTTTGATCATGGCCGCGGCCACATCGGGCTTGGGGATGAGGAACGCCTTCTTCGGGCCGGGGATCTCCGCCGTCTGCCCCAGGGTCATCTTCGCCGACATCACAGGCGCCTCCTGACGAGCCTGTCGACCAGGGTCGGGTCGGGCGACGCGATCTTCCCCTCGACCCAGCCCGCCTCCTCCAGCGCCTTCATGATCTGGTCCCTCATGGTGAAGGGCACGTCCGCCTCCCGCCTCACGTAGAGGTGGAGGTCGTCGGGCATGCCGCCGTAGTATTTCTGATAGAGGTCGATGTAGTGGCTCAGCTTGACCGCCCGCCCCTTGCTCGTGTCGTTGGGGCGCATCGCCAGCTTCGCGATCATCACCAGTGCCTCCTCAACCGTCTCCGCGGCGTAGAACAGGTGCTCCGGCGCCGGGCCCACGTAGACCTTCTCGCCGCTCCGGGCGTCGTAGACCATCCAGTCCTCCTCCCTCTCCTTCCTGCCCAGGAGCATCCGGCGGTACTTCGCGCCGTGGGGCCCGACGACGACGGGGATGCCGAGCCTCCAGCAGCCCGCGGCGATGCTCGCCGCCTTCTGGGACATGGCGCCCCAGGCGACGCCGACGGCGCCCACCCGGTTGTACACGTAGTCGGCGATCTCCTCATAGTTCGCCCTGAGGGGGCGCTTCGCGAAGATGTTGGCGATCTTGATGGTGGCCCCGGTGATATGGGCGTTCGAGACGCAGCTGCCCACGTTCACCAGGCCGCCCGCGTCGAAGATGCCCGGGTACTTCTCGTAGAGGTTGAGGCCATCCTCGTCCCGGGTCATGGCGATGTTCATCGCCGAGCAGCCCGACACCAGCACGATGAAGCGCCGCTTCAGGAACTCCTCGGCGATCCTGGCGACGTCGGCGCCGCCGGCGGGGTAGTTGGCGCACCCGACCAGGGCGACGACGCCCGGGATCTCGCCGAAGACGATGGCCCTGCCGACCTCCCTGATCTCCACGTCCTGGATGGCACCGCGGCCGACGCGCATCAGGTACTTCTCATTGAGGATCTCCTTCTCGGCGGCTTTGTTGATGAAGGTGATGATGGGGAAGTCGACGGGGCAGGCGCTCTCGCAGCGGGCGCACCCGACGCAGAGGTCGTAGAGGGCGGCCAGCGGCTCGAAGTCCCCCTGGGCCGCGGCTTGGACCGCCTCCATGATGGGGAGGTTGTTCGGGCAGGCCCGAACGCACTCCATGCAGCTCCGGCACTTCTTAGCCATCTCGGAGACGGCCTCACGGGTGAGCGTCTTGAAGCCCGCCCTCCGGGGCGCGACCGCCATCACCGTCTTGACGGAGACCTCGCCCACCTTCCTCGGGTCCAGGATGAGGACGCCGGGAACCCGCCCCTCGACGAGGTCCTCCACGATCTTGTCGGGATCGTCACCCGTCCTGTCGGGGAGGCCCAGGCAGCTCTTCTCGCTGGTGGCGATGACCGGGACCCCGATCTTCTTCGCCTCGATCATCACATCCGTCCTCAGGCACTGCTCGTCGACGACGATCAGGTCGGGGATGCCCGAGCGGATGAAGCGGAGCTGCCACGAGATGGGCCCGATGACCTTCGCCCGCTTGTCGTAGCGGCTCATGTCGTGGGCGGTGCAGCAGAGGCCGCCGACCTCCACCTCGCCGAAGAGGTCATGGTCCATGAGGTAGTCGATGATGTCGACGCTCGGCAGCACGTTGTGGCCGATGCACATGATGACGGGCTTCGAGGTGTCGATGGAGCCGAATCCGAGGTCGGCCAGCGGCGTGTCCGGCTCTCCCTTCGGCAGCCCCAGCGTCGCGATCTGCTCGATGTCGGCGACCTCCATCGCCACGTGGTCGAGCATGCCAGCGTGGAAGACCTTCGACTCGAAGTCGAGGTTGTCGCCCTCCTGCCCCGTGTGGGTGGCGGCGACCAGCTGGACCAGCTGGGTCTCCACGTAGTCCAGAGCGTCCTCCAGGTCCCTCAGCGTCTTCGGCCGGAAGCCGCAGACCAGGCGTATGTGGGGGGCCTCGACGTTGGTGTTGAGGGCCACCTCCAGCGGCGCGTCCCGGCCGTACTCCTCGATGAGGTGGTTCAGCATATGCCTAGCGTGGGCCGCGTGGGTGGAGGCGCCGATGCAGGCCGCGAGGAGGACGATCCTCGACTGCTGCCCCGCCATGGTGATGCCGCAGGCGCCCCGCTTGTCGCCGGTCAGGTCGCACTTGCCGAAGGTGCAGAGGCAGCAGAGGTCGCAGAACGGCATGTAGAACGGCTTGTACCGGTTCAGCAGCTTCAGGTCCCAGCTGCGGAGGGTGCCCACGCTGGGGAAGGGCGTGGGGCCGAGGGGCTCCTCCCAGTCCTCCTCGAAGATCCTCCCGACCTGGATCTCGAGCCCTTTGAAGGTTCCGAGGGCCGAGGATAGTTCATTGATCTTAAGCCTTAGATCTCTCTTAGACAAGAAGACACAACCCTCTCAGATCCTTACAACTCCTATTTTAATCATTATAAGCGTTATCCTGGGTTTTTCAATGCGGGATCGAGTAATTTTCTTCACTTTTGGGCAATACTTAAAAGCGGTTTGAGGTGAAGTTATTGGATTCCCGGAGTTTGAGAAGATGGTGGCGAAACGTCCTGCTTATAGCAACCTCGTCAAGGAGATCCGGTCGGGCAAGTTCGTCCTGACGGGGGAGCTTGAGCCCGAGAAGACGACGGGTCTGGAGGAGATCCTGGCCAGCGCCAGGGCGATGAAGCCCTACGTCGTCGCGGCGAACGTGACGGACAACCCCCTCTCCATGGCCTTCATGAACTCGCTGGTGCCGTCCTACATCGTCCAGAGGGAGATCGGGTTGGAGACAGTCTACCAGGTGACCGTCAGGGATAGGAACCGGAACGCGCTCATCTCTGACATCCTGGCCGCGGCGCACTTGGGCATCAGGAACGTGCTGGCCCTCTCGGGGGACCACACGGTCCTCGGCGACAACAAGGGGGCCATGCCCGTCTACGACCTGGACTCGGCCCAGTTCGTCTACCTCCTCTCGAAGATGATCGACGAGGGGGTGGACCTCGCAGGGAACGAGATCCACGGGAAGGTCGAGATGAACGTGGGCATCGCGGCCAACCCTAACGCGGATCCCCTGGAGCCCGAGGTGCTGAAGATAGGGCGGAAGGTCGGCCTGGGCGTGGACTTCATTCAGACCCAGACTATGTTCGACATCGACCTCGTCAAGGAGTTCCTCAGGGAGATCGAGCGGTTCAACTGCCCCACCCTCGTGGGCATCTTCCCGCTGAAGTCCTTCGGCATCGCGGACTTCTTCGACAAGTACATCCCCGGCGTCCACGTCCCGAAGGAGCTGCTGGAGGGGATGAGGCGGTGCAAGGACGAGCCCGACAAGGAGAAGCGCAAGGCGCTCTACGACCAGGTGAACATCGACTTCTTCGAGCCCTTCATCAAGGAGATACGGAAGACGACGAAGGCGGCGGGCATCCACGTGATGGCGGTCTTCTACGAGCGCATCTTCGAGCCCCTGCTCAGGACCACCATGTGAGGTGAAGAATGTGATCATAACCAAGCAGAAACCCTTTGAGAAGATCCTGGAGATGACCCAGCCATATGACAAGGTGTTCATCGTCGGCTGCGGCTCCTGCGCGACGTCGTGTCAGACCGGCGGAGAGAAGGAGGTGGCCGAGATGGCCGGGAGGCTGGGGGAGAAGGTCGTCGGAACGGCGGTGGTGGAGGAGCCGTGCGACCTCAGGCTCGACCGGCGGGACCTGAAGGCGCACAGGGAAGCGCTGAAGGAGGCCGACGCCGTCCTTGTGCTCGCCTGCGGCTCCGGCGTCCAGACCCTCGCCGACTTCACCGGCAAGATCGTCCTCCCCGGCCTAGACACCTGCTTCATAGGCGAGACCGAGCGGCTGGGGCGGTTCTACGACCGGTGCAGGGCCTGCGGCGACTGCATACTGGACGAGACCGGCGGCATCTGCCCCATCACCCGATGCGCCAAGGCACTGCTCAACGGCCCCTGCGGCGGCCAGGTGGAGGGCAAATGCGAGGTCGGCGAATACAAGAACGACTGCGCTTGGGTCCTCATATGGAAGAAGCTGAAGGAGCAGGATCGACTGGACCTGTTCATGAAGTTCAGGCCGCCGAGAGACCACTCCAAGAAGGTCCTGCTGACCGAGGTCATCCTCAGGTAGGAACAGAGAAACCCTTTTTTCTTTCTTTAATTCTCTGCTAGGTCGATCTTCTGAGGGGTTTATGGAGGGAGGTTTTCGCCCTTCAGTGCCCGCTAGGATTCCTTGAAGTGGGGGAGGACCTCCCGCCCGAAGAGGTCGATGGCGCCCCTCACGTTCGGGCCCAGCGGCGACCCCGTGACGAACTGGGTGATCCCCGTCTTGAAGAGGGCGTCTATCTTCTCCGTGCACTGCTCGGGGGTGCCGCAGACCGCGAAGGCGTCTATCATGTCGGAGTCCACGGCCCCGAAGGCCTCGCCCCACCTCCGGTTGGCCAGGTCGCTTCTGATCTGATCGGCGACCTCGGTGGAGACGCCATGCTTCTCAAGGATGGACGGGGGGCTCCCGGCGACGATGTACGCCACGACGGGGATAACGGGCTTCCGGGCCTTCTTCTCGCTCTCCGCGACGGAGAACGAGGTGTAGGCGGCGATGTCGACGTCCTCCACCCTCCTCCCCGCCCTCTCAACGCCCCTCCGGATGTGCCTGACGGCCTCCCTTATGTCATCCGGGTGCGATGCGTTGATGAGGGCGCCATCGCCTATGGCGCCGGCCAGCCGCAGCATCTTCGGCCCCTGGGCGCCGACGTATATCGGGATCGGGTTCTGGACCTTGAAGTTGAACCTGGCGCCCGCGGCCGTCCTGAACACCCTTCCCTCGTAGCCGCCCTTCTCCCGGGCCAGCTGTCGGCGGATCACCTCCACCGCCTCCCTCACCGTCCTCAAGGGAGCCTTCATCTCGACGCCCACCATGTCCAGGGTCGTCCGGTCGCCCGCGCCGATGCCGCAGACGACCCTCCCGGGGGCGACCTCGTTCAGGGAGGCGACGCTCTGCGCCGTCATGACGGGGTGAACCAGGTAGGGGTTGGTCACCCCCGGCCCCAGCTTGATCCGGTCCGTGTAGTTGGCTATGACGGCGAGGCTCACATAGACGTTCCTGTTGTTGAAGTGGTCCGTTATCCAGATGTTGTCGTAGCCGAGCCTCTCGGCCTGGATGGAGTAATAGGTCGTCCTCCAGTAGAGTTCCATGGGGACAAACTCGATACCAAAACTTCTCATCATCAACCCTCGATCCCCATCTCCATCGAGGTAATTAAAATAAATGTTGGGAGATACGGTAATTACCGCTCGGCGGGCCTCAGCGCAAGCTTGACCTCTTCCAGCCCGAACTCGTCCAGCACGGCGGTGGCCCCCTCAGGGTCGGCTATCTCCACCGCCTGCAGAAGATTAACAAGACCAGCCTCGCTCGCGAGCTGATCGCGCTGCCAGTAGTAGAGTATGGTCTTGGCTAGGGAGCTGGGAACATCGCCTCCCCCCTTGGCCTCGAGGAGGACATCCATGAGCTTCTCCGACAGCCGCTCGTACATGGCATGGGGGATCCGTTTTACTAACTCTCTATAGCTCATCTCGACACCTGATATATTGTTAGTTTTAAATGCTTATTAGAATTGCGGGTGCGTGAAGTTCGTTTTTCGAGGGAAGACCTCCGCTTTTCTTCATTTTATATTCCGTAAAGCGCATAATTTGTAGCTTAACCCGAAAAGATATATACTATAATTACCCCTTTCGTTTTAAAAGGGATATGAACAAACATTACAACAATCGTGTTAAAAGATGATGAAAGTCGCAGGCGTTCTTTAGGTTTAAAGGTGGTGAATGATACGTCGATCGATAGGCTCGATCTCAGGATCATCCGGGTTCTCAACCAGGATGCGCGGAAACCGTATAAGGCCATCGCTGAGGAGCTCGGCGTCAGCGATGCCACCGTGAGGAAACGGGTCCAGAAGATGCTGGAGGAGGGCATCATAAAGAAGTTCAACGTGCTGCTGGACTACCACAAGCTGGGGAGGATCATCAAGGCGTTCATCGGCCTGAGGGTCCAGCCCCCCAAGCTCAAGGATATCGTAGAGCAGCTGAACAAGCACCCCGACGTGCAGGTCCTCTACAGGACGAGCGGCGACGTGGACCTGTTCGTGGAGGTGATCTTCAGGGACATGGAGGAGCTGAACGGCTTCCTAGAGACGGAGCTCAACCTTGACGGCATCACGGGGACGGTCGTCACCATCGTCATCGGACCCTATAAGCGCTGCCCGTGCACGGGGCTGTAGCCCTCAGCGCCAGACCTCGCTCCTGCTTCTCTCCCGCTTCAGAACGTAGACGTCCGCCATCTTCGTCCTGTGGACCCCGAACTCGATCCTGAAGAGCGTCTCAAGGTACCCCTTCAGGAAGATGATTGGGACGCCCAGAAACTCGACCATTATCTCGCTACCCTCGCGGGTGAACTTCCCCCAGCCGAAGTTCTGTAGCTCGTTCAGGACGACGTCCCAGTTCCTCGGCTCCGTGAGGTCCAGCTCAGGGTCAAACGGCTTCAGTATCTTCCTCTTGAGGGCGGTGATCCTCGCGACGTCGTAGAGCTTCGTCTCGCTCATCGAGTTGAATATGTCGTTCAGCATCCCCTGCCCCACTAGGAGAACCCTCTCGGGGCCGGCGCGATAGACGTAGGGGAGCCAGTCCTGCATGTTCAGCTTCTTGAAGATGCGGAGGGCGGCCACCACCGCCTCTTCCTTGCACCTGATGAGCTTGAGCTTCTCCAAGAAGCCCAAGTACCTGTAGAGGTCGTCGTCGAGGGGAACACATATCTCCTTCAAGGCCCTCCGTCACCTCCGACGGAGCTGGGGGGTCCGTCTTCTGTCAACGAAATCTGTTGTATGGAGTGAAAGGGTGTATTAAATCTTATCAGGTGGCTTTGCGGCCCAGCTTCTCGCGGATCATCGTCAGCAGCCGCTCGGCGATCTCGGCCTTCCCCGTGAGGGGTATGTGGACCACGCGCCTCTCGGGGTCTATGACGTAGACCTCGCACGTGTCCGTGT
>QMXQ01000044.1 GCA_003662205.1 Candidatus Bathyarchaeota archaeon | reverse complement strand
GAACTCGGTGAGGCGGATGGCCTTCATCTTGGAGCCCTTCTCGCTCTCGACGAGCCCCTTCACCTCCAGCCTTGAGACGATGCGGCTGAAGCGGTTCCTCAGCGTCGAGCTCGCGGCCTTGTAGCCGAACCAGCGGATGATGTCGCTGACGGAGCCCGCGGCGCCCCCCTTCTCCCTGAGGAGCCTCAGCAGCCGCTTCTCCATCTCCCACTCCCTCTCCTCGTGCTTGGTGTGGGGCTCCAGCCTGTAGCCCGGCAGCATGATCTCCAGGGGGTCCAAACTGGGCTGATTCCTGGCGTTTTCAAACCATTCCTTGAATCTTTCGTCCCCTATCTCACCGTTGACATACCATGTGGGTTTTTTCGACGGGACGGTGTAGACCCGGGCGTTTCTGAACATGAGTGCGATGGTGAGGGCGACGCCCTGGGTGAGGTTGGTCGTCGATGTGATGTCTATGAGGACCTCCTCGCCCTCCTTCCTCGCCTTGGAGAGGATGTTGTAGATGGTTTTGAACGCGTCCCGGTGGTCCATGGGGTCGTAGCCGACCATGATGGGCTCCATGATCTCCAGCCTGTCCCTCAGTTCCTCGGCGTTCCTCCTCGACATGTAGGAGAATATCGCCGTCTCGTCCTCGGACTCCACGTCGCTGTAGAGGAGGTAGAGCCTGGTGATGCCCTTGCGCTTGCTCCAGTACCTGATCCCGTCGAAGGGGCGGCGGAAATGGGTGCCCACAAGGCACACGATGACCGTCATCGAGAACCATCCGTGGCGGAGTTGATTTTCACATGAACCTTCCAACTCGGAATATTTAACGCTATTGAAAATGACCTTAATAATACATATTATTACAATTTTCTGGGACATTCATCGATGGATGCCAAATAAATCGGATCATTCTAAAAAATGGTGTCGAAGTATTAGAAAATGAATGATTACGTTTTTAAACGATCAGTGAGAAGCATAATTCGTCTCACGGTCAGGGTTCTCCATCGGAGGCTTCTGGTTCAGATGGATTCAACAAAGATGCGTCCAAGGGTCTATACCCTCCCCGACTGCCCCCACTGCGAGGCCTTGAAGGGCTGGCTGAAGGTGAGGGGTGTGGAGTTCGAGGAGAGGGCTTTCGACACCGATGTCCAGCTTGAGTTCATCATGAGGAACATGTTCGGGAACCCGCCCATCCTGGAGGTTGGCTCCAGGGTTATCCCGTCGGAGGAGCTGTTTGTTGACGAGGCCCTCGACGAGGAGAAGTTGAGGGAGGTACTGGAGTCTGAAGAAGAGTAGGAGTAATTCGGCGAAGCAGACGGTTCTGGATCAGTTCTACAAGTCCGCGAGGACGTACCGGGGGATGCCGATGGTCCGGACGACGGACGGCTATCTCGTCCCCTGGGATAAGAACAGGATCGTGGAGCAGCTCCACGAGGAGACTCAGCTCGCGAAGATCATGTTTGGCCTCGACCCGATGAACGGGGGATACGCCGGGAAGATCGCCGATGAGATCGAGCGGCGCATCCGGATGATGAAGCCCAAGTTCGTCAGCGGCCCCCTGGTCAGGGAGGTGGTCAACAACCTCCTGCTGGAGTGGTCGGAGGAGGTCCCCGAGTTCGAGATATACCGGAACGTCCTGACCCGGGTCGGCGCCCCCGTCTACGACGCCTTCCAGATCGACTCGGGCAGCGGGTGGGAGGCGAAGGAGAACGCCAACCTCCAGCCGAACCCGGAGACGATCCACAAGAAGAAGGCGGACCGCCTCAGCAAGGAGGAGTACCTGCTGCTCCTGCCGCCGGAGCTGGCCACCGCCCACCATCAGGGCGACATCCACATCCACACCCTCGAATACTTCGGCAGCCGCCCCTTCTGCCAGGACTGGGACCTCCGCTACTTCCTCTACTACGGGCTGCTGCCCGACGGCACCGGGTTCCGGAGCAGCGTCGCGGGCCCCGCGAAGCAGCCCGAGGTTGCGATCCTCCACAGCGTGAAGGTGCTGGCGGCGGGGCAGACCAACTTCAGCGGCGGCCAGGGCTTCATGTATTACACCATGTTCCTGGCGCCGTTCATGCGGGGCCTCAGCTACGACGAGGTGAAGCAGCTGGCGCAGATGATGTTCTACGAGCTGACCCAGACCTACGTGACGCGGGGCGGGCAGCTCGTGTTCAGCAACATCCAGCTGCCGATGGGCGTCCCCGACATCTGGCAGGACGTGCCGGTGGTGATGCGGGGGAAGGTGGGGCCTGACGTCTACGGGAACTATGAGGACGAGGTGCAGACCTTCTTCCGGGCCGTCACCGAGGTGGCGTATGAGGGGGACTACTGGGGGAAGCCCTTCAACTTCCCGAAGAACGAGAACTACCTGAGCCCCGAGTTCTTCAAGCCCGAGTACGACGACCTCTGGATGCTGGTCCACAAGTCGGTGGCGAAGTTCGGCGCCCCCTACTTCGACAACATGCTGCCGCCGTACCGGGGCTACGGGAAGGGGATCAGCTGCTACCAGTGCTGCGCCTACCAGTTCGCCGCCACCCCCGAGTCGGACCCCGCCTTCGAGGAGAAGCTCTACTTCGAGGACGGGCAGCACTTCAGCATGGGCGGCTGGCAGGTGGTCAGCATCAACATGCCCCGGCTCGCTTACAGGGCCAACGGCGACTATGACAAGCTGCTGGCCGCCGCCAGGGAGAACATGCGCCTCGCCGTCGAGGTGTTCAAGGTCAAGAAGCAGTGGATGGACCGGGTGCGGGAGAACAACATGATCCCCTTCGCGACGCAGCAGCCGCGGGACCCCCGGACCGGGAGGAAGGCGCCGCCGGCGGTGGACTTCAGCGAGCTGGTCTACGTCATCGGCGTCGTGGGGATCAACGAGATGGTCCAGTTCTTCACCGGCAGCCAGCTCCACGAGAGCGAGGACGCCGTCCGGCTCGCCCTCCGGCTGCTGCTGGACATGGAGAAGTACCGGCGGGGGCTGGAGATGCAGACGGGGATGAAGGTGATGCTGGCCCGGACGCCCGCGGAGAGCACGGCCCAGACCTTCGCCATCGCCGACCTGGTCTCCCCCAAGTATCGGAGATACGCCAAAGAGATGGTGAAGGGGGACCTAGAGCAGGCCGCGGCCCTGGCCAAGGGGAAGAGGGACCTGCCAGTCTACTACACCAACGGGACCCACACCTACGTCGGGGCGCGGATACCCCTGGGGAAGAAGATCGACATCGAGCACAAGTTCTTCCCCATCCTCAGCGGCGGCAACATCTTCCACGTCTGGCTCGGCGAAGCTGCCGCCGACCCCGAGGCCCTCTACAAGCTGACGCAGCGCATCGCCCGGAACAGCCAGATCGGCTACTTCAGCTACACCAAGGACCTTACGATCTGCAGCAAGTGCCAGACGACATCGTCGGGGCTGCTGGACGCCTGCCCGAGCTGCGGCAGTACCGAGGTCCGGTGGTGGAGCAGGATCACCGGCTACTACACCGACGTCACCGGCTGGAACGAAGGAAAAAGACAGGAGCTGAAGGACAGGTACCGTATTTCAGTCTAAACATAAGTGCATATAATCATGGTGAACCTCCACTCAAAAGAATATGCGCGTGAGTTCACGTATCGAATTATAGATATTGAAACTGAAAATATCGGTTCAGATATTATGAAAGACAATAAACGGATTATATCCGTTCAGATTGGTGACGATACTAAACAGGAATTATATTATGCTGATTCAGAAGACCCACGATTCACTTTGGCGATGGCGAAGGAGCGAATAGAATCTTTGCTATCTCAAGGGGTTGTCTTCGCGGGTTATAACATCAAGGGTTTTGACGTTCCACTACTAAAAGAGTTTCTGGGGGTCGAAATACCTGAATCAAACCTCTTAGAGCTTTCTCAGACTTCTTTGGTGGCAAACCTTTGTCGGCAGAAGGGTAGAAATAGATTACGCTTTGAGGAAATATGTTGTTCCCTTGGTATTGATTGTTCTCACAAGGAAGAGATGAATCGGAAAGCCGAGACATACAAGACGAGACCAGAAATAATTGCTCAAGCTCGGGAGGCCGCAAGAGACATAGCAAGTCGTAAAGGATGGAGTCTCGATTTCTCATATAGATATGCGCTTGGTAAAATAGCTGGGGGGAATGCGATTTTTGATTCGTATAAAAATTTCGTGGCAAGCAAAGGCTCGGTAAATACTTTATTTTACAGATATGCCGTCGGTGATGTCATTAGTGAGTTTAAATTACTAAAACACATAATTGAAGTGATTTAGTTGCGAAGCTGATTACTGAATTAGTTTTATCTTACCGGCTACTACACCGACGTCACCGGCTGGAACGAAGGAAAAAGACAGGATGAAAGACCCGTATTCACTGCTGCCTGATGAACCTCAAACAGGAGTCTTTTAGGGCGAAGGATTAAATCTCTTCAGATCGACCTATGACAGGTGGAGTCCATGTTCGAGATCGATAAAATAGAGGTTGACGGAGGCACCTTCCTCGGCCTCAAGGTGGTGTTCGAGGACCTGCCGCCCCTCCTGCTGATAAAGGGCGGCAAGGGCTTTGTCATGTGCGGCTACCTGAACATCGACGTCGCCGAGAGGATCGGCGCCGCCGCCGCCATCGTCAGCGGCGTCAACAGCTTCGAGGACGTCCTGAACGCCGAGATAAAGGCGGCCACCTCGAAGGCGAGGGCCCTAGGCCTCGAGCCCGGGAAGGTCGTCAGGACGGTCCTGGGACGCCTCGCCTAGAGGCGGAAGCTGACCTCCTCGCAGAGCATCCTGACCCTACTTTTCGCGCCCTTCAGCAGGTTCTTCCCGTGGGATAGCAGCAGCGCGTCGAAGTCGTAGAAGAGGAGCCGCCTGATCTCCATCTCCGCCGTCCTCACGTCGAGGCAGTATTTCTCGGGCGGCGGGTGGATGTTCCCCAGGTCGTCGCCGAAGATGGTGTCCCCCGCGATGACCGCCCTCAGCCTCGGCAGGTAGAAGCAGAGGTTGCCGACGGAGTGGCCGGGCACGTGGATCACCTCGATGCCGCCGCAGACGTCGAGGTAGTCGCCGTGCTTCAGCCCCCGGTCAATCTTGACGCCGGTGGCAGCCTCGATGTCCGCCACATCCCCCTCCCCCGCCATCACCTCGGCGCCCGTCAGCTCCTTCACCCTCGCCAGGTTCTTGATGTGGTCCCCGTGCTTATGCGTGATGAGGACGAGGCTGACGTCCTTCCAGGTCCGCCCCATCTCCTCGAGCTCCGCCCCGATCCTCTCCAGGTCGCGGGGGAGCATCCCCGTGTCCACGAGCACAACCCGGTCGCCGCAGTCGAGGAGATACGCCTCAAGGTCCAGGCCATCCGCCTCCGAGAGGTTGACGCTCCTCAACCCGTCCAGAATCTCCACCAATCCATACACCGCCATGAATACGGGCGCAGCCGCCTTATAATTCCGCCTGCTCGATCTCGACGACCTTCCTCGTGGACGTGAACCCGCTGACGATCCGGGGCCTCCCGCCGAAGTGCCTCCGAAGGAGCCTGAGAACCGCGGCGTTCGCCCTCCCCTTCCTCCTCGGGGCCTTCACCCTCACCAGGTACCAGCCCTCCCCCAGCCTCTCCACGCCCTCCTCCCGCGCCCCGGCCTTGACATCGACAGTTATCCTCAGGGTCTCTCTCCCCTCTTAGCTATCAGGGAATGCCTGGATAAAAGAGACGGGAAAAATTGGTTCGACGCCGGCGGGTATCCTAGAAGCCCTTCACGCGGACAGGCAACTCTGAAGTTTAGCCTTCAGATCAGGGTGCTGTCCCATAGACTCGCACAGCGCGTCGATGGTCTGATCGGGGAAGTCCCTCAGGAGGCTCTCGAACACCGTCTTCCCGATGTACTTCTTGAAGCCCTCCTCATCTAGGCCCGGGAAGTATTTCCGCCGCATCCCGCCCTTGCATGTCTCCTCCTCGTAGGTGAGGACGCCGTCGTCGCACATGCTGTTCAGGAAGTTGATGATCGACGCCCTCGACACCGTCTTGACTCCCTCCAACGCCTTGTTGACATAGGCGTATACCTCGCGAGACGTGACGCCCTTATCGGGGTTCTCCCAGACCATCCTCAGGGCCTGTATCTGGTAGTCCCTCAGGACCTTCTCCAACCCGTCCTTGCTAGGGTTCAACACTATCGGCAAGGGTACTCCACCTGAACTTTCATAATGAATATGAAACATCTATAAAAGCCTTAGTGTTCGAAAACCCATAAGAATAGGGGGACTTACCCCGCCTTTCGGCGGTCAAGGACGTGCCCCCTCAGCACGTAGCAGGTCAGGGTCCCCGCCAGCACCTTCTCCGACCCCACGGAGACCTCGACGGCGACCTCCCTCCTCCTCCCTTCCCGCTCGACGACCTCCGCCCTGGCTCTCATCACGTCGCCGACCCTCACCGGCGCGAGGAAGCGGACCTCGGCGGCCGCCAGCACCACGTGGGGGTGGTTCACCGCCAGCATGGCGGCGTAGTCGGCGATCCCGAAGGTGAAGCCCCCGTGGATCAGGCCGTGGTCGTCCACCACCATCTCTTCGCATGTTTCGAGCTCCACCACCGCCTCGGCATCGTCCCTGATCAGCAGGGGCCGCCCGAGGAAAGTCCGGCTCGCCCGCCTATGCGTCTTAACCTCCATGAGCGATCTGTCCTTCTAATCTCGAAGCCGCTTAAATCGGTTCTCCGGGCCATAATGTTAAAAGCGCCGCCCCCTGAAGTCTCTAGGATTGAGATGAAGCTGCTGACCTTCAAAACCCCGCAAGGCTACGGCCTCGGCGTCCTGGCAGGCGAGGCGGTCCTCGACCTCAATGTCGCCTTCGAGAGGCACCTGGGCGGCGCCTTCGACGATGTCGAGGGGCCGTTCAGCCTCGACATGCTCTCCCTCCTAGACCTCGGCGAGACGGGCCTACGGGAGGCCCGTAAAGCCCTGAAGGAGGTGGAGAACCTCCTGGACGAGGGCGAGGGAGGCGAACTCTTTCAGGAGGGGGTCCTCCGCCGGCCGGGTGAGGTGGAGCTGGCCGCGCCCATCCCCCGTCCGAGGAAGAACATCGTCTGCCTGGGCCTGAACTACGCCGATCACGTCGCGGAGGGGAGCAGGTTTTCCCTCCCCGAGGTCCCCGTCTTCTTCACCAAGCCGCCCACCGCCGTCACCGGCCCCCGGGACGACATCGTCTACCCGAGGGTGACGGAGAGACTCGACTACGAGGTGGAGCTGGCCCTCGTCATCGGGAGAAAGGGGAAGTACATATCGAAGGACGACGCCTACGACCACATCGCCGGCTACACCGTGTTCAACGACGTCTCCGCCCGGGACCTGCAGCGGCGCCACCTGCAGTGGTACAAGGGGAAGAGCTGCGACACCTTCGCCCCCATGGGGCCGTACCTGGTGACGGCGGACGAGATCGGCGATCCCATGGACCTGGATATGTGGCTCAAGGTGAACGGCGAGACCCGCCAGAGCTCGAACACGGGCAACATGATCTTCGACATCGGGACGATCCTGAGCGTCCTCTCAGCGGGCATCACCCTGGAGGTCGGGGACATCATCGCGACGGGCACGCCCTCCGGCGTCGGCAACGCCCACCCGCTGGGGCTGCTCAAGGTCGGGGATGTCGTCGAGGCTTGGATAGAGGGGATCGGCTCCCTCAGGAACAGGGTCGTCGCCGAGGGCTGAATCTCGGAGGATCGTGAGCCGTTACCCCCCTCTGGCGGCTGTATGTGGTCTATCGGAAAATAAAAACACAAATAAAGGCCTTAAAAGAAAATCTTTATATTCCCATTCTCTGGTTTGGTCTATAGCTTCGAGGTGAAAATTGAGGTTGAGTGCACCTGGGTTCTCAGGTCAGCCCATTATAATTCTGAAGGAAGGGACCGAGCGCTCCCGGGGGAGCGAGGCGCGGAACGCCAACATCATGGCTGCCCGCATCGTGTCTGAGGCGGTCAAGTCGTCCCTCGGGCCGAAAGGTATGGACAAGATGCTCGTCGACAGCTTCGGCGACGTCACCATCACCAACGACGGCGCGACGATGCTGAAGGAGATGGACGTCCAGCACCCGGCGGCGAAGATGATGGTCGAGGTCGCGAAGACCCAGGACGACGAGGTCGGCGACGGGACGACGAGCGTGGTGGTCCTCTCCGGGGAGCTCCTCGGCAAGGCGGTCGAGCTGATGGACAAGAAGATCCACCCGACGGTGATCATAGACGGATACAGAGACGCCCAGGAGCAGGCGCTGAAGTTCCTGGAGGAGATCGCCCTCAAGGTCGAGCCGAAGGACAAGGAGATGCTGAAGAAGGTGGCGATGACCTCGATGGCGAGCAAGCTCATCTCCGGCCACAGCGACTACCTCTCAGACCTGGCCGTCGACGCCATCCTCCAGATAACCGAGGAGACCGACGACGGCTACGAGGCTGACCTCGACATGGTCAAGCTGGAGAAGAAGCCTGGCGGCTCCCTCACCGACACCACCCTGATCAGCGGGCTGGTCATCGACAAGGAGGTCGTCCACAGCGACATGCCCAAGCTCGTCAGGGAGGCGAAGATCGGCCTCCTCAACGCCTCCATGGAGGTGGAGAAGACCGAGTTCGACTCCAAGATCCACATCGAGCACCCCGAGGAGATCCAGGCCTACCTCGACCAGGAGGAGCAGATGCTCCGCGAGATGGTCGAGAAGGTGAAGAAGGCGGGCATCAACGTCCTCTTCTGCCAGAAGGGCATCGACGACATGGTCCAGCACTTCATGAGCAGAGCGGGCATCCTCGCCGCCCGGAGGCTGAAGAAGAGCGACATGGAGGCCCTGGCGAAGGCGACGGGCGCCAAGATCGTGACCAGCGTCGACGACCTCACCGAGACGGACGCGGGCTACGCCAAGGTCGTGGAGGAGCGGAAGATCGGGGATGAGAAGATGATCTTCGTCGAGGGCTGTAAGAACCCGAAGGCGGTCTCCATCCTCATCCGCGGCGGCTCCGAGCGCATCGTCGACGAGGCGGAGCGGTCCATCCACGACGCCCTCTGTGTCATCAGGGATGTGGTCGAGGAGCCGAAGATCGTCGCGGGCGGAGGCGCCCCCGAGATCGAGGTCGCGCGGAGGCTCAGGAGGTACGCCGAGGGGCTGAGCGGCAGGGAGAGGCTGGCGGTCTCCGCCTTCGCAGAGGCGCTGGAGGTGATCCCGACCACCCTGGCGGAGAACACGGGCATGGACCCCATCGACGCCATCTCCGAGATACAGTCGAGGCACGAGAAGGGTGAGCTCTGGGTCGGGCTGGACGCCCTGAACGGCAAGGTGGCGGACATGGCGGAGCTCAACGTCTATGAGCCCATGCAGGTGAAGGCCCAGGCCATCAAGTCGGCGACAGAGGCCGCCACCATGCTGCTGAAGATCGACGACGTCATCGCCGCCTCGAAGATGAAGCCGCCGACACCCCCCTCCGGCCCGGGAGGTGGCATGCCGGGCGGCATGCCCCCCATGTAGAACTTACAGGCTAACTAAGTCCCAGCTGTGGGTTGAACCCCCTTTTTTTTCAGTGGAAGTATCGCTGCTTTGCCTTTCCTTCGGG
>QMXQ01000043.1 GCA_003662205.1 Candidatus Bathyarchaeota archaeon | reverse complement strand
GCTCTGGGGGAAGACGCTGGCCGGCGTCCTCTTCGGCCTCGGCATAACGACCCTGGCGACGGTGGTGGGCGCCCTGGCGGTCGGCCTCTCGGTCACGAACCCCGCGGCGCTGGCGGCCGGCCTCGCCCTCTCAGCCATGGCCTACTCGGCGATGGGCATCCTCTTCGCGTCGATACCGACGGGGAGCCCGGGCGAGGTCGTCATCCCCCTCAACCTGGTCCGCATCCCCCTCATGTTCGTCAGCGGCATGTTCATCCCCTTGGAGGGGATGCCCACCATCGGGGTCTACGCCGCCTTCCTATCCCCCCTGACCCACACCCTCGACCTCCTCAGGCTGGGGCTGGGCGGGTCCTCCAACTTCGGCTGGGCCGCGAACGTAGGCGTCCTCGCCGCGTGGATGATCGTCTTCCTCTTCATGGGTCAGATGTTCCACAAGATCATCATGAAGCGGGAATAGGCGAGCTCAGGAGAGGGAAACGGCGCCCCCGAGGCCGCCGCGCCGAGCAGCCCAACCCCGGGAGCGGCGGTCTATAGACCTGCTGAAGCGCCTTCCGATGCGTCCGGGGTCTTCGGGGTAAAGCTTTTATACATTTGAAACATTCTTCATATGAAATATGTTTCATACGAGGTGTGCCTGATGAAGAAGGGGCTGAGCCAGACCTGCCACAGGTTCTTCTCCACCGTCTCCAATCCCACGAGGCTCGCGACGCTGGAGAAGCTGAGGGAGGGGCCGATGAACGTCTCCCAGCTCGCCGAGGCCCTCAACCAGGAGCAGAGCATGATCTCCCACAACCTTCGGCCCCTGGTCCGATGCAGGTTCGTCCACGTCGAGAGGCGGGGGAGGGAGCGCATCTACCGCCTCAACAGGGAGACCGTGGAGGCCCTCTTCAAGATCGTCGAGAACCACGCCGAGAAATACTGCCCGACGGGGGGGCGCTGCCCCTAATGACCGAGGCCAACAAGATGAGGCGGCTCGTCATCAAGGGCAGAGGACGGCTGTGGCCCACCGTGACCTGGAGGGACTCCCAGCTCGTCGTCTACTACCTCGGGGAGGACGCCGACGACACCAGGGTCGAGGAGACCAGGGAGATCGACTTCGAGAAACTCCTGCTCCGCCTGGACAGGGGCGACTCCGTCTTCATCACCACGAAGCCCAGAGGCGAGTGGCGCCTCGACGGCACCGAGACGAGGGAGGAGTGCAGATGGTGCTGAGAAAGATCGTCAAGATCGACGAGGACCTCTGCGACGGCTGCGGCCAGTGCATCCCCAACTGCGCCGAGGGCGCACTCCAGATCATAGACGGCAAGGCGCGGCTCGTCAGCGAGGTCTACTGCGACGGCCTCGGAGCCTGCCTGGGACACTGCCCCCGAGGCGCCATCACCATCGAGGAGAGAGAGGCCGACCCCTTCGACGAGACCGCCGCCCACGCGCACCTCACAAGCCAAGCCCACCCGACGGAGGAACCCGCCCTGGAGTGCGGCTGCCCCTCGACGACCGTCCAGACCCTGGAAGGAGGGACACCAACCCCCCGCACGGCCGAGTCCGCGCTCCGCCACTGGCCGGTCCAGCTCAGGCTCGTCCCCATCAAGGCCCCCTTCTTCGACGACGCCGATCTCCTCGTCGCCGCCGACTGCGTCCCCTTCGCGTACCCCGACCTGCACGGCACCCTGCTGGCGGGCAGATCAGTGGTGATCGGCTGCCCCAAATTCGACGATGCGAGGAGCTACGCCGAAAAGCTCGGCGAGATCCTCAAGCAGAACGACGTGAGGCGCGTGACGGTCGTCCACATGGAGGTCCCCTGCTGCAGCGGCCTAGACTGGATCGTAGGCAGGGCAATGGAGGCCTCGGGGAAGCAGATACCGGTACGGCGGCACGTGGTCACGGTCAGAGGCGAGCTACAGGAGATAGAGAGATGAAGAAGTTGAGCCAGTTCACGCCTCAGACATGCCCCGGCATCAACAAATTCATCCGGCCGACGATGACCTACGTCAAATGCCACGTCTGCGGCGGAGACGTCGAGATCTGGAGCGACGAAGACGTCGGCGTATGCCTCAACTGCGGCGCCGAGTGGCACCGCCCCGAGAAGGAGGCGTCATGCCTCGACTACTGCGAGTACGCCGACAAATGCAGGGAGATCATCAGATCCAAACAGCGCTGAACCCGAGGGCGACGAAGCCGAGAAAAAAGGTTTGGAAGCCAGAGTTCAGCCTTTAGAGAGGGGTGACAACTCCGTGGAACTCCAGCTCCCACGGATATCTTCCATCCACACCTATTTTGAATTGCCGTGACCCTGAGATAAAGATTCGAGGAACAAACCATCAACAAGACCGCCGACCGAGCGCCCAACACCAGCGTCACTTGCGCATCTAACGCGTTCATGAAGGAGTAGGCCCGCACGGCCTCACCTCGTGGATAAACCGCGGTCAGCAGGGTTGTTGAGATGCCTCATCATGACGGCTACTCATAGAGGAGAAGGGTTTCAGGTCAGCACGGGGCGGGGCTCCTTCTTCTGGACTTGGATCACGACTCTGTCGCCCAGTTTTATCCCGAGCTCCCGGGCCACCTTGACGGGTATGGTCACGATGAGGCTGGACGAAAGATATCGAACCCTGGCCTCGAAGTTCCCGGCGTAGGTCCCCTCAGGCGTTTCAACGATCCGCTTCGACAGCCTGAGGGAGTCTCCCCCCTCGATCACGGCTTCAGCCTCACCGCATTGATCGGGGGACCCTTATTTTGATTTGCTGTAACCTTGAGAAGGGTGCCCGCGTAACAGTTTATCTGCTCTGGAGCCGGATGCGTCCTCGCGGCGCTCATGAAGGTCCGGGGGCTACTCCCTTATGAAGGACTCCCCGTAGGTGATGAGGGTTATGGTGGTCCTCACGTTCTCAAGGCGCCGTATCTTGGTGAAGACGATCTCCTTGACCTTCTCCATGGACTCGGCCTTGACCTCGGCTATCACGTCGTAGATGCCGTAGAGGGCGTGGATCCCCTCTATCCCCTCCACCGTGCTCAGGGCCTTGACCACGGCCTCCTCCTGTCCAAGCTCGGTGTTCATAAGAACATACGCTTTCAACATCAGCATCCTTCCGGTCTTTTGCATGATAGGAGGTCGAGGTCATATCTATCTTTTCTGCTTACCTCAGGGCATGAGAGCATCTGCACGGGGAAGATACGAGTTGCCGCGGCGATAAGGAACTAACTCTTATGAAAACTGATATCCGATCTAGCGTTTAGACATATTAACTTCACTTCGGATTTGGATGCCATGGATCTCCTCCCCTTCCTGCTGGTGGTCGCCTCGGCGTTCTCCCACGCGAGCTGGAACTTGCTGGCGAAGCGCGGCTCCGATAAGGAGGCTTTCATGTGGTGGATGTCCTTCACCTCCCTCTTCACGATGCTGCCCGTCTTCTACGTCCTGCTGCCCGACTGGGGGCTGCCGCTGGCCGCGGTGCCGTATCTGGCGGTGAGCGCCGCCGCAGAGACCCTGTATTTCCTGTCGCTGGGGCGGGCGTCGAGCTGGGGGATCTCTCCGTCGTCTACCCGTTGGCGCGTTCCTCCCCCCTCTTCCTCTTCGTGCTGGCGGTGGTCTTCCTCGGGGAGGAGGTGTCGTTGTGGGGCGTGCTGGGCATCCTGATGGTCGTCCTCGGCGTCTACATGATCCACCTGAAGGGCCTCTCCGCGGGCGAGCTCCTGAAGCCCCTCAAATCCCTGCGGGGCCGCGCCTCCCAGTTCGCGCTGCTGACGGCGCTGTGCACCTCCATCTACTCCCTGGTGGACAAGCTGGGGGTCACGACGGTTGCGCCCCTCGCGTACGCGTTCTGGCTCGACGTGTTCGTCGTCGCGTTCCTGACGCCGGCGGTGCTGTGGAGGCGGGGCTGGGCCGTGGTCGCGGCCGAGGGGAAGGGCAACGCCCTTCAGGTTGTTGTGTCGGGGTTCCTGATGCGGTTCGGCTACGTGCTGGTCCTCGCCGCCATGGCCTTGGCCCAGGTGAGCTACATCCTGTCGGTGAGGCAGCTGAGCGTCGTCATAGGCGTCGCGCTCGGCGTAGGGCTGCTCGGGGAGCGGTACGGCGGGGTGCGCCTGCTCGGCTCCATCACCATCTTCATCGGCGTCGTCATCCTCGGCGCGGCGGCCTGACCCGGGGCCAGGCCGGGCAGACATAATGTTTTAATAATCTTTTTATCCTCTACCTCTCTACACTGCTGGGAGATAACTCCGTGTCCAGAGAGTTCAAGTACATCGTGCGGCTCCATGGGACGAGCCTGGACGGGACGAAGGTGCTCCCCTACGCCCTGTGCGACATCAAGGGGGTGGGGATCCGGGTAGCCCGGGCTATAGTCAAGAGGGCGGGCCTCGATCCGACCCTGCGTCTGGGGAGCCTCTCCGACGCCGACGTCAAGAGGCTGGAGGACGTGCTGGAGAACCCGGCCGCCAGGGGGCTGCCCCTCTGGATGTTGAACCGGAGGAAGGACCCGCAGACCGGCAGCGACCTCCACCTCCTCGGGTCGGATCTGACGCTCCGGGTGAAGGAAGACATCGACCTCATGAGGGAGATCCGGAGCTGGAAGGGGGAGCGCCACGCCCGCGGCCTCAAGGTGAGGGGGCAGAGGACGAAGACGACGGCGCGGAAGGGGCGGAGCATCGGCGTCAGCAGGAGGCAGAGGTAGAGGGGGAGGACGGAGTGGGCGACCCTAAGAAGAAGCATAAGCGGTACACGACGCCCAAGCGCCCCTACGATCAGGACGCCCTCATGGAGGAGCTGCGCCTCATCGGAGCCTACGGGCTGAGGAACAAGCGGGAGCTCTGGCGCCACCGGACCGAGCTGAGCCGGATCAGGCGGATGGCCCGGGAGAAGCTGTCCATGGACCCCGTCGAGCGGGCCGAGGGGGAGCGGGAGATGATCAGGAAGCTCCACAGCCTCGGCCTGGTGGGCGAGAAGGCCACCCTGGAAGATATCCTCAGCCTCCGGATCGAGGACCTCATGGAGCGGAGGCTCCAGACCATCGTCTTCCGCAAGGGGATGGCGAAGTCCCTCTTCCAGGCGAGGCAGCTCATCACCCACGGCCACATCTCCATAGGCGGCAGGAAGGTGAGGGCGCCGAGCTACCACGTCACCCTGGAGGACGAGGCCCAGCTCGAGTTCGCCGGCTCCAGCCCCCTGGCGGTGAGGGATCACCCGCTGAGGAGGGAGCTGACCGTGTCCGAGATGACGGGAGGGGAGATGAACGAGTAGCAAGGAGAGGTGGGCGGTCGTCCACATCTACAGCAGCTTCAACAACACCATCATCCACATGACCGACCTGACGGGCGGGGAGACCATCGCCCTCGCGTCGGGCGGCATGTTCGTCAAGGCCGACAGGCTCAAGCCCTCGCCCTACGCGGCGATGAAGGCGGCGCAGCACGTCGCGGACATCGCCCGGGACAAGGGGATCACCGCCATCCACATCAAGGTGAGGGCGCCCGGGGGCTCCGGCTCCAAGACGCCGGGGCAGGGGGCCCAGGCGGCGATAAGGGCGCTCGCCCGCCGCAACTTCCAGATAGGCAGGATCGAGGAGACGACGCCGATCCCCCACGACGGGACGCGCAAGCCCGGCGGCAGACGGGGGAGGAGGCCGTAGCACCTCCGTGGGGATGGCCTTGAAGGTAGAGGTACTGAGCCTGAGCGGCGACACCATCCGGTTCCTGCTCCAGGGGTGCGACGTGGCCTTCGCCAACGCCCTCAGGCGGACCATGATCGCCGAGGTCCCGTGCATGACCATCGACGACATCTTCATCTTCGACAACTCCTCGGTGATGCCGGACGAGGTCCTCGCCCACCGCGTCGGCCTCGTCCCCCTGGTGACAGACCTGGACAGCTACGTCCTCCCCGAGAAGTGCGAGTGCAAGAGCGACCTGGGCTGCAGCCTCTGCAGGGTCGTCCTCACCCTCGACGTCGAGGCGGACACCGAGACCAGAGTCGTCTACTCCGGCGACCTCGTCTCCGAGGACCCGAAGGTCGTCCCCGCGAGCCCGGACATACCGCTGGTGAAGCTGGCGCCGGGGCAGGCGGTCAGGTTCGAGGCGTACGCCCGCCTCGGCCTCGGGAAGGTCCACGCCAAGTGGCAGCCCGTCTCCATGTGCGTCTACCAGCACGTCGCCGAGATCAGCGTCGACGAGAAGCGCTGCACCCTCTGCGGCAAGTGCGTGGAGGCGTGCCCCCGGCGGGTTCTGGCGGTGGAGGACGGGAAGCTGAGGGTCGTCGACCTCTACGCCTGCACCCTCTGCGGCGCCTGCGCTGAGGCTTGTCCCGTCGAGCCCCCGGCGATCATACAGAGGATGAAGGACGACCTCTTCCTGTTCACGGTCGAGTCGACGGGGTGCCTGCCCCCCGAGAGGATTGTCTCCGAGGCCGCGAAGGTCCTGATGGAGAAGCTGGACGAGTTCTCGGGCAAGATCCGGCGCGGGGAGACGGACGAGGAGATCGAGGTCTTCGAGGCCGAGGAGGAGGTGAGCCGCAGGCTCTACAGCGTGGGCGCGGGCGACTTCGAGGAGGACGAGGAGGAAGAGAACGAGTGATGAACCCGGAGCTTAAGAAGACCATCAGGACCCTGAAGGCGGCGTCCAAGGGGGACGGCCCGGCCATCTGGGGGGCCCTGGCGGAGGAGCTGGACAAGGCCAAGCGGAGGAGGGTGGCCGTGAACCTCAGCAAGATCAACCGCCACTCTGGGGCCGGGGGCGTTGTCGCGGTGCCGGGGAAGGTCCTGGCCGCGGGCTCCCTCAAGCATCCGGTCACCGTCGCGGCCTTCTCCTTCTCCGAGAAGGCCCGGGAGAAGATTGCCCTCGCCGGGGGGAGGGCCCTGACCCTGCTGGAGCTCCTTGAGGCGGGGGTTGCGCCCTCCGAGATCAGGATCGTGAAGTAGCTCCCTTCATTTTCTGAGCTCAGCTAGCCGTAATAGTAGCTGACGCTGGGCCTTTCCCTGGGCCTGAAGAGTTTTGCGAGGGCGATGCCGGCGATGAAGCCTCCGACGTGGGCCCAGTAGGCGACGCCCGTGTTCAGGGGGATGGATGCCAGCAGGAGCTGGTAGAGGAACCAGAGGCCGATCATGGTGTAGGCGGGCACCCGGATCACCTGCCAGATGAAGCCGATTCGGACGAGGGTTCGGATGCGCGCCCCCGGGAACAGGATGAAGTAGGCGCCCATCACCCCGGAGATGGCGCCGGATGCGCCGACGGCGGGGTAGCGGGAGCCCCAGGCCGTGAGCATCCAGAGGGCGGAGGCGGCGACGCCGCAGGCGAGGTAGAAGGCGAGGTAGCGGAGGTGGCCGCAGGCGTCCTCGACGTTGTCGCCGAAGATGTAGAGGAAGAACATGTTCCCGAGGAGGTGCATCCAGCCGCCGTGGAGGAAGATGTTGGTCAGGAACGTGTAGAGGCCGTCGCCCGCGAGCACCCGGGCCGGGACTAGGCCGAACATGTAGAGGGAGTAGATGAACCCGTTGTAGCCGCCGGAGACCTGCCAGAGGAAGACCAGGATGCAGCTCCCGATGATCATCCAGTTGACGTAGGGCGTCAGCCTCACCGGGTTCTCATCGCCCAGGGGGAACATGCCGAATCCGTATAACCATACAACGCCCTACACATTAAGTTGCCTCTCCAGAAACATGGGGGAAGCTACAGGAGGCCTACTCCTCCCAGAGTTCCCATCCGCTCTTGGCCAGGTTCTTCCTCAGCTCGTCCCGCCTGATGGCGCCCAGCTCGAAGGCCTTGAGGACGTCGCCGATCTCCACCTCGCGAACGGGGGGCCTCCCCCAGTTGAGGCGGCACTTGGCGGCGTCAGGGTCGAGGCCCGCCTGCCTGATGACGGGGGCGAAGACCTCCCGCTCGACGACCCGCTTGATGAACCTCTGGAGGCTCCGGACCTTCCGCTCCGCGACCTCCAGCGCGGCCCTGGCGGAGGCCTCGGTGAAGCCCGGCGTCGTGAATAGCTTCGGCAGCGGCGTCTGCAGCCCGAGGACGTAGTCGTTGATGATGTTCTCCACGTAGCCGTCGAAGGCCCGCCGCCGCTCCGCGACCACCTGCTTCACCTCCGCCCCCTCCACGTTGGTGACGAACCGGGCCCCCTTCCTCGGCACCTTCTTCACCTGCCTCGCGTAGGCGTGGGTGTCGTCCCGGGAGAGCTTCGGAAATATCCAGAGCTCGTTGGGCGCCGAGAACTTCTCGAACTGCTCCATCATCGCCTGCTGCATCCGCGCCTTCATCCTGTAGAAGGGCTCCCGGGAGCCGTCGCCGGTCCCCAGCCCCTCGGCGAGGGTCCTCAGCAGCCCGCACCCCTCCGCCTCGCTGTTCACCGGGTTCCACCTGAAGTGGATCACCTGCTCAGGCCGGAGGGAGCCGCCGCCGTAGGACGCCGACTGCACGTACGCCGTGGGCGCCCCCCGCCTCGTGCGCCGTATCCGCTCGATGCTGGCGATGGGCAGAATTCTCAGCGACCTCAGGTCGCCGGGCGTGACCTTCTCCCAGAAGCTGTTGCCGAAGCCGATGATCTCCCGGGCCGCCACCTGCAGCAGCCCGTCCAGGTTGACCTGCTCGTTGAAGCGGTCCACCACCCGCTTCGCCTCCGCCGCCCCCTCGTACCCCTCGTCCACCGAGGTGTAGAAGCCCGCGCCCACCACCTGATCGGCGAGGAAATCGACGGCGGCCCGGGCCATGGGGTCACCCCGATAGATGGCCAGCATCACGGCGAAGGGGACCTCGGGGACTTCCCCGGCGGAGACCTCCCATACGGGGACCACCGTCGCCTCCCTCGCATGCCCGAGCGCCGACCTCAGCCGCCGCACCAGCCCGCTCACGCCGCCCCCTCCTCGAAGATCCTGAGCAGCTGCGCCCCCCGCTCGCTCAGGTCGTAGGCCCTGGAGGGATAGCGCCCCCTCGTCCTGCGCTCGGAGACGACGCGGATGAGACCGCTCCTAAGGCAGAAGCGGATGTAGCGGCTGACCATGCCGTACCCCCTCCGCCGCCCCTCGCAGAGCTTCGTGAAGGTCGCCGACGCGCTCCTCCGCACCTGGCCCAAGAAGGAGAGGAGCGTCTTCAATCCAGGGTTCTCCAATCCGATCACCCAAATATAGCTAAAATTATTTAATATGTGTTAAGAATATAAACATTTTTAAACTAAAAGAGGTTGAATTTCCATAGAATGTCCAAGAGGAAGTACAAGTACCACACCGTCAACCTCCCCGAGTCCCTCGCCAAAAAAATAGAGGAGGTCATAGAGAGCGGCAAGCACGGCTACACCAGCATCCCCGACTTCGTCAAGGCCTCCGTCAGGAGGTACCTCAGGGAGCTGGGATACCTCATCTGAGCTCCCGGGGGCTAGAGCAGCGCCCTCAGCCGCTCCCTGAAGTCCACGCCCACCCCTCGGCGGATATCGGAGATCGCGTCGCTCACCTCCCTCCGCAGCCGCTCCCACCGATCCACATCCCTCTCCAGGTCCGCCATCCTCGCCTCGAACCAGCTCAGGCACTCGAAGGCACCCCTCGCGTACTCGTTCATACGATCACCG
>QMXQ01000042.1 GCA_003662205.1 Candidatus Bathyarchaeota archaeon | reverse complement strand
CTTGTCGTCATCCGCCTCGCTCTTCCAGAACCGGCGACGGCTCCGGCGGACATACCACCGGGAGAGGACATCGACGAACTGCCAGAGCTCGGAGGCAGCGGTGTAGGCGTCGTAGTTGTCGAGGGCGTCCGTCACCCTCCGCACCAGCGTGTGGAGCCTAGAGAGCGCCCACCGGTCGAGGAGCGAGAGCCGCTCGGGCCTCTGCTCGGGGATCCAGCCGTCGAGCTCGGCGTAGATGGCGAAGAAGTTGTGGATGTTGAGGAGGGGCATGATGAAGCCCCGCTTCACCTCCCCGGCCCGGGTGTAGCCGAAGAGCATGTCGTTCTCGGGCTTCGTGGTGCAGTACATCCACCGCATCACGTCGGCGCCCATGGTCTCCGCCGCGTCGTCGAACCAGATGGCGTTCCCCCAGCTCTTGTGCATCTCCCTGCCGTCCTCCGCCAGCACCGTCCCGTGGCCAAGGCAGACCTTGAAGGGGGTCCTCCGCTCCAGGATGGTGCTCATCGCCAGCATCGAGTAGAACCAGTTCCTGAACTGGCCGGGGAAGGACTCGGTGATGAAGTCGGCGGGGAACCACCGCTCCCAGTAGCCGCGGTCCGTCCTATACCGGAGGGTGGAGTAGGCGACGATGCCGGCGTCGAGCCACGGGTTCCCCACATCCGGGATCCGCGACGCCAGCCCGCCGCACCGCTCGCACCTGATCTTGACGGCGTCGATGTAGGGCCTATGGGGGCTGTGCCCCTCGAACTCCTCCCATCCCTCCACGGCCCGCTCCCTGAGCTCCTCCCTGCTGCCGATGACGTCGAACCAGCCGCAGTCGGGGCAGACCCAGATGGGGAGCGCCAGCCCCCAGTACCGCTTCTTCGATATCATCCAGTCGTCCATGTTCTCAAGCCAGTCCAGCTCCCGCTTCAGGCCGAACTCGGGTATCCACTTAACCTGCATCGCCGACTCCATGATCTGGTAGCGGAGGTTCCTTTCCTTCTCCTCCTCCGTCACCTCCTCCAGGGGCTTGTTCAGCTTTTCCCCCATGGAGATGAACCACTCTTCCACCAGCCTGAAGACGAGCTCGCTGCCGCACCGCCAGCAGACCGGGTACCTGTGGGTGTACTCCTCCGTCCTCAGCAGCAGCCCCTTCCTCCGGAGGTCCTCGAAGATGGGCTCCGCCGAGTCGTAGACGTGGGTTCCTGTCAGCCAGCCGAAGCCTTCGATGAAGACGCCGAACTCGTCCAGGGGGGCGACGGCGGGGAGCCCGTACAGCCGCCCGAGCTCCAGGTCCTCCTTCCCGGCGCCGGGCGCGATGTGGACCAGCCCCGTCCCCTCCGCCTCGCCGACCTCCTCCCAGAAGATGACCCTGTGGGCCTCGGGGGCGCCCAGCCTCCTCGGCGTCTCCAGCTCGTCGTAGGGGCCGTCGTAGGCCCAGCCCTCCATCTCGGCGCCCCGCAGCTCCTCCAGCACCTCGTAGCCGCCGTCGGGGAAGACGCTGCCCAGCGATCCCTTCGACAGGTACAGGACCTCGCCCCCGTGCCGCACCTTCACGTATGTCAGGTCGGGGTGGACCGCCACGGCGACGTTGGAGGTCAGCGTCCACGGCGTCGTCGTCCAGATGAGGAGGGCGCCCTCCCGGCCGCGTAGGGGGAACTTGACGTAGACGCTGGTGTGGGTCACTTCCTTGTAGCCCTCGGTGACGATCTCGTGCTGGCTGATGCCGGTGCTGCAGCGGGGGCACCAGGGCATCGAGTCCTCCCCCTTGTAGATCCAGCCCCGCTCGTGGCAGCTCTTGAGGGCCGCCCAGATGGCGTAGTTGTTCTCGTCTGAGAGGGTGAAGTAGCTCCCTCCGGTCTCCGGCGACCCGAGCCTGCCGACCAGGGACTCGGCCGTCCCCGAGATGGGGCCCCGCGCGCTCCTGTAGGTGGTCTCCGCCATCGGCTCCTCCAGGGCGTCGGCCAGCCTCCGGAGCTCGTCGGGGTCGTCCCAGTCCATCCACATGCCCAGGCGGATGGACTGCTCCGTCTGGATGGCGGCGTACCTGAGCACCCGCTGCTTGCAGCGCTTGACGAACTCCGCGATACCGAAGGCCTCGATGTCCCGCTTCGACTCGAAGCCGAGCTCCTTCTCGACCTCGACCTCCACCCAGAGGCCCTGGCAGTCGAAGCCGTTCTGGTACCGCTCGTCGAAGCCCCGCATCGCCTTGTACCGCTGCCAGAGGTCCTTGTAGGTCCGACCCCACGCGTGGTGGACGCCCATAGGGTTGTTCGCCGTTATGGGGCCGTCGATGAAGCTCCACGGGGTCTTCCCCTCGTTCATCCTCCGCCGCTTCTCGAAGGCCCTGGTTCTCTTCCAGAACTCCAGCACTTCGTGCTCGAGCTTGGGCAGGTCCACCTTGCTGTCTATCTGCTCGAACGTCACACCTCCCCCTCCGTCCACATGAACATTTCATGAAAGCTATGGTTCTGGGTGTCCGTCTCAGAAGAAGGGTTAAATTTTGCGGTCACCGGACACCAAAGGCACCAAAAGAGGGGGACTCCTCTGAGAATAAAAAAGTTTAGGTCAAGACGTCGGTCCCCAAGGTCCAGCGGTGATCCGTCCCTGGGATCTGAGTCCCGTTTGGGCCGCGACTAGAAATATTAAATTCGAGATCCCTGTATCTCCTTTGAGGAGTCTGTTTTGGCGTTGGAGTCTTGCACGAGGGCGATTGTGGGTGGGACCCTCATCGACGGCACGGGCCGCCCGCCCGTGAAGGATAGCGTTGTGGTCATCGACGGCGAGTGGATCGTCGCCGTCGGCAGGCGGGGGGAGGTGGCGGTCCCCGAGGGAGCCGAGGTCATCGACGCCTCGGGGAGGACGGTGCTCCCGGGGCTCATCGACGCCCACACCCATTTCCTCTGGATGGGCATCGGCATGATCCGGCTCGTCGATCTCAGCGCGACGACGTCGCTGGCCGAGGCCGTGGAGCTCGTGAAGGCGCGGGTTGAGAAGACGCCGAAGGGCGAGTGGGTCATGGGCCGGGGCTGGGACGACAGCAAGTGGACGGAGCGGCGCTACATCACCAAGGAGGACCTAGACCCCTTCTCGCCCGACCACCCCATCATGCTCACCAGGGTCTGCGGCCACCTCATCACCCTGAACTCGAAGGCGCTGGAGGTGGCTGGGATCACCCGGGATACGCCGGACCCGCCCGGAGGCCAGATCGACCGAGACCAGGACGGCGAGCCGACGGGGGTCCTGAGGGACGCGCGGCAGCTGGTGGAGAAGGTCATACCCCCGGTCACGGAGGAGATCGCGCTGGAGGGATTGAAGCAGGCTTGCGACCACGCCCTCAGCCTCGGCTGCACGGGCATCCACGACGCCGGGCTGGACGCCTTCGGGGTGAGGGTCTACCAGTCGGCCCTGGAGCGGGGGCTCCTCAAGGTCAGGGCCTACGTGATGGTGAGGGAGGACGCCTTCATAAAGGGTGCCTCGGAGCTGGGGGTGCGGACGGGCTTCGGCAACAGGATGCTGAAGCTGGGATCGGCGAAGCTGCTCATCGACGGGTCGCTGGGGGCGAGGACCGCAGCCCTCTTCGAGCCCTACGAGGACGATCCCTCGACGAAGGGGCTGCTGATGATGGAGCCGGAGGAGCTGACGGAGAAGGTGAAGGCCGCCCACAGGCTCGGGCTGCAGGTGGCCGTCCACGCCATAGGCGACAGGGGCATCGAGCACGCCATAGCCGCCATAGAGGAGGCCCTCAGGGAGAAGCCTCGGAAGGACCACCGCCACCGGATAGAGCACAGCGAGATCCTCACCACCACCCAGATCGAGAGGCTGAGGGGGCTGGGCATCGTCGCCTCCGTGCAGCCCAACTTCGTCGGCGAGTGGAGCGGCCCCGGAGGCCTCTACGAGGCCCGCCTCGGCGCCAGACGGCTCAGGCAGAACAACCCCTACCGGCTGCTGTTGGATGAGGGCGTCAGGGTCGCTTTCGGCTCCGACTGCATGCCCTTCAACCCCCTCTACGGCCTCTGGTCCGCCGTCAACCACCCCATACGGGAGAACCGCGTCACCCTGGAGGAGGCGGTCAGGTGCTACACCCTTGAAGCCGCCTACGCCAGCTTCGAGGAGGAGGTGAGGGGGAGCATAGAGCCGGGGAAACTCGCCGACATCACCATCCTCGACGGAGACCTCACGGAGACACCGGCGGAGCAGATCAAAGACATGCCCGTCCACATGACCCTCGTCGGCGGCAAGATACTCTACGTAAAGGAAGATCAGTGAATCCCCTTAGGTGTGGAGAACATGACATCCGTGGAGGTGAGGGCTCACACAGCCCTCCACGTTCTCAAGGGCGCCGTGTCCAAGGTGCTGGGGGCGAAATGGACGGCGGGCGTGTGGGTCAGGGAGAACCGCGGAAGGCTGACCGTCCAGCTGGAGCGGAAGCCGAGCCCCGAGGAGCTGGCCAAGGTGGAGGAGGAGGCCAACAGGAAGATAGAGGAGAACGCGCCCGTAGAGGAGCTTGAGATGAGCCGGGCCGAGGCCGAGGATCGGTGGGGCGACGCCATCTACGACCTCTTCCCCCTCCCCGCCTCCATAACCACGCTGAAGATCCTCCACATCCCGGGCTGGAACGTGAACGCCTGCAAGGCGGCCCACACCGGGACGACGGGGGAGATCGGCTCCCTCAGGATCGTCAAGACCCGGTACAGGCCCTCCAAGAAGCTGCTGGAGCTCTCCTTCGAGATACCGCAAAACGTGGGAGGGGCGTGAAATGGACCGAAGGGGGGTCATCCTGCTGACGGGGTTCGAGCCCTTCGGCGGGAGCGACGTCAACCCCTCCATCCTCGCCTGCAGAAGGCTGGAGGGCAGAACCTTCAACGGATACAGGGTGATCGTGGAGGAGGTCCCGCTGAGATTCAGCGAGATCAGGCCGAGGATCGAGGGCCTCGTTGAGAAGCATAAACCTGCCGCCGTCATCTGCACGGGTCAGTCCTCCCGCGCCTGCATCTCCCTGGAGCGCGTCGCCATCAACCTGGCCGACGCCTCCCGCATCGCCTACAACTGCGGCGCCAAGCCCCGAGACGAGAGGATCGTCGAGGACGGCCCCGCCGCCTACTTCACGCGTCTCCCCCTGAGGACCCTGCTGGAGAGGCTGAGGGAGGCGAAGATACCTACGGAGATCTCGAACACCGCCGGGACCTTCGGCTGCAATCAGATCTTCTACCTCCTCATGCACTACCTGGAGAGGACGGGGCTGGATATCCCCGCCGGCTTCATCCACGTCCCCTCCCTCCCCGAGCAGGTCCTCGACAAGAAGCTGCCCTCCATGTCCCTCGATTTGACGGCGAGGGCGCTGGAGATCGTTGTGGAGACCCTCTCATCCCTGCTGTGATCCCAGCTAGGATGCTGGAAGGATTCAAAAACCTCCTCGCCCTACTTGGATGGGAGGGTGAGCGCTTGAATCATGGAGTCGAGAGGGTTGCGTGCGTCGGCGCCGGCCTCGTGGGCCAGGGGTGGGCCGCCCTTTTCGCCCTGAACGGCTACGCCGTCGTCCTGGAGGATCTGACGGAGGAGAAGCTGGACAAAGCCATCGGCCGCGTCGAGGCGCACATGCGCTTCCTGGCCGAGGCGGGCCTTGGAGGGGATGTGGACGCCGCCCTGGGGCGCATCGAGACGACGACGAGCATCGCCGAGGCGGTGGCGGAGGCAGACTTCGTCCAGGAGTCGGTCTACGAGAGCTACGAGGTGAAGAAGGCCGTCTACGCGGAGATGGATGAGGCGGCCCCGGCGGACGCGATCCTCGCGAGCAGCACTTCGGGGCTACTGATGACGGAGATCCAGAAGGCGGCGAGGCGGCACCCGGAGCGGTGTATCGTGGCGCACCCGTGGAATCCGACCCACCTCGTGCCGCTGGTGGAGCTCTGCCCCGGGGAGCTGACGTCGGAGGAGACGACCCGGCGGACCTACGCCCTCATGGAGGGCATCGGGAAGGTCCCCGTCGTCCTCAGGAAGGAGGTTCCCGGCTTCATCGCGAACAGGCTGGCGGCGGCCCTCTGGCGGGAGGCCCTCGACCTGGTGGACAAGGAGGTGGCGTCGGTGGAGGATGTCGACAGGGCCGTCCGGGCGGGGCCGGGCATCAGATGGGCCATCATGGGCCCCTACCTCACCTACCACCTCGGCGGCGGCCCGGGCGGCATAGAGTACCTGATGCGCCACATCGGCGTCAAGAAGGCGAAGTGGCTGGAGACCATGGCTAAGTGGACGGTGACGCCCGAGTCGGCGGTGGAGAAGGCCATCAGGGGCGTCGCGGATATGGTCGGCGACAAATCCCTGGAGGAGCTGGAACGGTGGCGGGACGAGCGGCTCGTCGAGCTGCTGCGGCTCCTCTGGCTGGGCCGCTGACGCCCAGCTTTTAAGCCTCCGCCCCAACCTAAGGCTGGTGAACCGCGTGGGCAAGATCAAGACCGTTGAGATCCTGGTCCGGGGAGACATCATAGAGAAGAACATCATCCTGAAGCTGGCGGACAGGCTGAAGGAGTCGAAGCTGAGGGCGGACTTCAGCTGCAGCGTCACCGTCCCCCCCTTCCTGAAGGCGGTGGAGAAGCACTACCCGAGCCTCGCCGTCCTCTACGCCACCGTCGACATCGAGGACCTTTTCCAGTTCAAGGCCCTCCTCCGGGACCTCTGCCGCGAGGAGGCGTGCAGCATCCTCTCCATCACGGAGCTGTAAGCCGGGATCGCCTTTGAAGCCGGGGAGGAGGGGCATCGTCATCGCCGCCGTGGCCGCGGCGGCCGCAGCCGCCTTCTACGCCACGTCCGGCTCCCTGGGCCTCGATGAGAGGGCCGCCCTCGTCGTCCTCATCGCGGCGGCGGGCCTGTGGACGACGGAGGCTGTGCCCCTTGCTGCCACGTCCATCCTGATCCCGCTTCTCCAGAGCCTCCTCGGCGTCCAGCCCTTCAAGGCGGCGCTCAGCCCCTTCTTCGACCCCATCGTCATGCTGCTGCTCGGGGGATTTCTTCTCGCCGTCGCCGTCGAGAAGTACGACCTCGACGAGTTCTTCGCCTACCAGATCGTCTCCAGGGTGAGGGCCGACGCCCGCGTCGTGGTCCTCGTCATCATGTTGACGACTGCCTTCCTCTCCATGTGGATCAGCAACACCGCGTCGACGGCGCTGATGCTGACGATGGCCTTGAAGCTGACGGAGGGCGTCAGGGACGAGAGAAGGAACTTCTCCAAGATCATCGTCCTCAGCATCGCCTACTCCGCGACGGCCGGCGGCCTCGGCACCCTTGTGGGGACGACGACCTGCGCCATGGCCGCGGGCTTCCTCAAGGAGCTCGTCGGCTACGAGGTCACCTTCCTCGGCTGGAGCCTCTTCGGCCTCCCCGTCACCCTCCTCATGATCCTCGCCATCTGGATCACCCTCTTCGCCATCTTCCCCACGGAGGTGAGGCGGATACCCGACCTGGAGCTGGAGCGGAGGCCCCTCGACAGGAGGCAGAGGCTCACCCTCGCCGTCTTCATCGCCTCCATCCTCCTCTGGCTGACGGGGCGGCTGCCGGAGCCAGTGGCCGCCGCCGTCGGGTGGCTGGGCCACGGCCTCTCCTCGAGCGTCGTCGCGGCGGTCATAGCGGTCCTCCTCTTCTTCTCCGGCCTCCTCGACGAGCGGGACCTCCCCCGGGCGAACTGGAACACCCTGGTGCTGATCGGGGGCGGGCTGAGCCTGGGCGCCGCCCTGGAGGTCTCGGGGCTGACGGTGCGTATCAGCGAGGCGCTGCTCCTGTTCACCCGGGGGATGCCGGAGGTGGCGACCATCCTCGTCGTCGCATTCGCGGGCCTCGGCATCAGCATCATCGCGAGCAACACGGCGAGCGCCGGCATCTTCCTCCCCATCGCCATCGGCCTCGGCGCCTCCACGGGCATCAGCCCCGTCGTCCTCGCCGTCGTCGTCGGCATCACCACCAGCCTCGACTTCATGCTGCCGGTGGGGACGCCGCCGAACGCCATCGCCTACAGCACGGGGAAGGTGGGGATGGGGGAGATGATCCGGGCAGGCATCCTCCTCGACATCATCGGCGGCCTCATCACCGTGACCCTGGCGTACTTCCTCTGGCCCTACCTGATATGAGGCCGGGTCAGACCTTGACGCCGAGCTTGAGCACGGCCAGGCCGACGGCGTAGACGGCGAGCGCGACGATGAAGATGCTCCCCAGGCCGAAGGCGTCGGCGATGTGGGCCGCGATTATCGGCGCCACCGCGCCCATGACGCCCCCCGGGAGGAAGAAGAGGGCGTAGCCGAGGCCCCGCCTCCGGCTGGGGGAGAGCCGCGCCATGATGGCCGAGTTCGCCGCCATCCCCAGAGTGTTGCAGAACCCGTAGGCGAGGTAGAGGGCGACGAAGGCGACGACGCCGGGGAGGGCTACAGCGAGACCCAGCGACAGATAGGAGAGGGAGAGTACGGCCATCAGCCACCGTTTCTCCCCCATCCTCGACGCGAGGAGGCCCCCGACGGGAGCGGCCACCAGCCCCATCAGGGCGCTGCTCCCATATATGAGGCTCGCGAGGGCCTCGTCGACCTCTTTCTCGGCCACGAGGTAGGTGGTGAGGAAGGGGTTGATCATCTGTCCCGCCACCATCCGTATGGCGAGGAAGACGAGGAACATGACGAGGCTGAGGCTCAGCAGCGAGTCGTTGGCGTTCTGGAGCTCCGCCTCCGCCGGAACGTCCTCCTCCGCGTCTTCGACGGGTTCAGATTTGAGCAGGAGCACGGCCACGATGCCGAGGAGGATGGGGATGACCCAGAAGAGGTAGACCTGGCGCCAGCCGAAGGCGAAGACGCCCATGAGGATGCTGACGGAGATGGGGCCGATGGCCATGCCGAAGGTGCCGCCCGCGCCGTGGATGCCCAGGGCTTTGGGCCTGTCCCTGGTTCTGAAGAGGCGGGTGGTGAAGCTGTAAGAGGCAGGGTGGTAGATGGTGGTGTTGACGTAGACGAGGCTGACGGCGAGGGTGAGCATCACCGGGTTAAGTGTCTGACTCGCGACGAGGCTGCCGACGATGGCCACCACGAGGCTCACCAGGATCATCCGCCTCGACCCGAACCGGTCCGAGAGCAGCCCCGTCGGGATCGAGAGCAGCGCCTGGCAGAGGGGAGGGATGGCGGCGATGATGCCGAGCTGCTGCAGCGACAGGCTGAACTCCCGCTGGATGACGGGGAAGAGGGCGGTGTGGATGCGCTGAAAGACGTGGGTGAGGGTGTGGGTGACCGTCATCACTAGAAGTCCATAGTTGAGCAGCGCCACGCCCTTCCGAGTCGTCTCCCTCTCCACGCGCCAGACCCCGGTGAGAATCATAGAGAAGGACGGCAAACCCTATTTAAGATTATTCGAAGCCCTAAGGCTTAAACACCCCCAAGGCAGAAGGATAGGGTATGATCACCAGGGAGGAGGCGCTCAGGCGCGTCAAGCAGCACGTCAAGAACCGGAACCTCGTGAAGCACATGGTCGCAGTCTCCGCCATCATGCGGGGGCTGGCGGGGAGGCTCGGCGGGGACCCCGACCTCTGGGAGGCGG
>QMXQ01000041.1 GCA_003662205.1 Candidatus Bathyarchaeota archaeon | reverse complement strand
CTTCATCACCTTCCCCCGCATCATCGGCCCCTGCTTCTACGGCATCGACATGGCGACCTACGGCGAGCTCATCGGCGCTCGGATGGAGCCGGAGGAGATCGCCGAGGAGCTGGGGGCGGACAGCGTCAACTACCAGCCCATCGAGGACTACGTCGCGGCGACGGGCATGAGGCGGGACCAGCTCTGCCTGGGATGCGTCACCGGCGACTACCCGACGCCCATGGCGAAGGAGATGGCGAGGATAATGAGGGAGCACCTCGCCCGGGGCGAGAAGGAGCAGGGCAGAATCTACGAGACATCCCTGGTCGCCGGAGCCCCCCACGGTAAGACGTCGAGGAGACGGCTCCAGCGCTGAGCGGATCGCCCGGTCGCGCCGGGCCGTCGTCGTTTTGGTCGACTCGCGTGCTTAAGTAGGCTTGCCGCCGTATATCCCCTGTGGGGGTCGCGTGATGTTGGGGAGGAACAGGCTCAGGGAGGTTCTTGAGGAGGGAGGGTTGGCCGTCGGCACCTGCATCTACTCCAGCAGCCCGGCGCTGGTCGAGCTCGCGGGGTTCTGCGGGCTGGACTTCTGCCGCATCGACAACGAGCACTCCTGGCGAAGGGATGAGAGCGCCGAGAACATGATGCGGGCGGCAGCCGTCTCGGGCATCGTTCCCCATCCTCAGAGTCGACCGGGACGACCCCAGCCTGGTGAGGAAGGCGCTGGAGATAGGGGCGGGTGGCATACTGGTGCCCCACGTCAACACCGCCGAGGAGGTGGAGGCGGTGGTCAGGGCGGCGAAGTTTCCGCCCCGGGGCGAGAGGGGCATCGGCACCCTCTGCTTCTCGGCCCGATGGGGGACGGTGAAGCCGGCGGACTGGATCAGGTGGAGCCACGAGGAGCAGCTCATCGGCGTCATGATCGAGGACCGCCGGGCCATGGACCACATCGACGAGATCATGTCCGTCGAGGAGCTCGACTTCGTCATGTTCGGGTCGAGCGACTACTCCGTCTCCATAGGGCGTCCGGGGGAGACGACGCACCCGCTGGTGATGGACGCCTTCAGGAGGACCATCGAGGCCGCGGAGAGGCACGGCAAGTACGTCTGCAAGGGCGTCGGCTACCCGTGGGTCGAGAACGCCCGGAAGTTCGTGGAGATGGGGTGCCACATGATCGAGCTGGGGCACGACGCCACAATCCTCGGAGCCATCTGGAGCAGGAAGGGCGAGGAGGTAAGGAAACTACGAAAATAGCCCTGGGCTTGAAAAAGGGGAGTCAGAGACAGATTGGATTCCTCTTTTATCTGCGCCTGAAGACCCCGCGCCCCAACGACAGGCTTAGCTTATTTAACCCTGAAGCGCGTATTCAACAGGGAGCCATTCAAGGGGTTGAACCATGGTCAGCGTCTCCATCATCATAGGGAGCGAGTCGGATCGAGAGCTCGGGGAGCAGGCCGAAGCCCTCCTCAGGGAGCTCGGCGTCAGCTGCGAGCTCAAGGTCTACTCCGCCCACCGGAACCCAGGGGCGCTGGAGGAGTACCTGGACGCCTCCGATGCCTTGGTCTACATCGCGGTAGCCGGCCTCTCGGCGGCGCTCCCTGGCTTCATCGCCGCCCGCACCCTGAGGCCGGTCATCGGCGTTCCCAAGGCCGTGAAGCTAGGGGGCCTCGATGCCCTTCTTTCTATCGTGCAGATGCCCACGGGGGTGCCCGTCGCCTGCGTCGGCATCGACGCCGCCAAGAACGCCGCCCTCCTCGCCGCGGAGGTCCTCGCCCTGGGCGACGAGGGGGTGAGGCGGAGGCTGGTGGAGTACCGCCGGAGGAGGGCCTCTAGAACCTCCTCTCCACGTACCTGACGACGGACTCGAAGATCAGCCTGCCGTCCCCGTACTCGGGCGGCTTCTCCCTTCGGGTCCAGTCGGGGGTGAGCCACCCGAAGTAGGCCCGCTCGGGGTGGGGCATGAGGCCGAGGACGTTCCCCGCCGGGTTGCAGATGCCGGCGATGTCGTGCCAAGCCCCGTTGGGGTTGTGGAAGGCCTCGCCGTCGGCGAAGGAGCCGTCGGGTTTGACGTACCTGAAGACGAGCTGGTCGTTCTCGTAGAGCCTCCGGAGGTACTCGTCCTGCCTGTCCCGGGGGAAGAGGAACCGTCCCTCGCCGTGGGCGATGGGCATCGCGAGCACGGCGTCCCGGGGGACCTCCCTCGTCAGGGCGCAGTTCCCTCGGCTGAGGTGTCTGACCCTGACCCACCTGCACTGGTAGCCGGTGGTGTTGTTGGCGAGGGCCGCCTCCGGGTACCTCGACCTCCCCTCGAAGCCGGGGAGGAAGCCCGCCTCGACGAGGAGCTGGAAGCCGTTGCAGATGCCGAGGACGGGTCGGCCCTCGTCCACGAACCTCTCCAGGTCGGGGCCGATCCTGTACTCGCACTCCTTCGCCCAGATGGCGGCGCTCCTGACGTAGTCCCCGTAGCTGAAGCCGCCGGGGAAGACGAGGATGTCGTAGTCGAGAAGGTTCCTCTCCCGGAACACCCTCTGGGTATGGACCACCTCCGCCCGGACGCCGAGGTCCCGGAACGCCCTCGCCGTCTCGGCGTCGCAGTTGGTCCCCGGCGCCCGCATCAGCAGGGCCCGGATCTCGTGGCGCCTCATGCTGACCCTCCCAGCGGCGTCTTCCACGCCGCCATCAGCTCGTCCAGGGGGAGGTCGACGACGACCCCCCGACGGCCGGAGACCCTGAGCCGGGGTTCGTCCGTCACCGTTCCGACCCGGGCGTAGACCGATCCTTCCATCGCCTCCTCGAAGGAGGAGCGATGCCGCCGCGGGACCTCGACCAGGAGGCGGCCGTTGGACTCCGAGAACAGCAGGAGGTCGCCCCGCATCCCGCCCTCCGCCGGCACCGACGAGAGGCTCAGCTCCAGCCCGAGGCCGCCCGTGAACGCCATCTCCGCCGCGGCGACGCCGAGGCCCCCCTCCGACAGGTCGTGGCACGCCCTGACGAGGCCGGCGTCGATGGCCGACGTGAGGCGCCGGTAGGACGCGGCCGTCTCCGCCGGGTCGAGCCTGGGGACGGAGGCGCCCAGGTGGCCCATCAGCCGGTAGTATTCGGAGCCCCCGAGCTCCCACCTCGTCGCGCCCACGAGGTAGACTGCGTTCCCCTCCCCCTTCAGGTCCATGGTGACTGCCCTCCTGACATCGGGGACGATGCCGAGGGCGGTTACGAGGAGGGTGGGCGCCACAGGCCCCAGGGGCGACTCGTTGTAGAGGCTGTCCTTCCCCGAGATGAAGGGCGTCCCGTAGGCCCGGGCGACGTCGTAGCACGCCCTGCACGCGCGGACGAGGCCGCCGAGCCGGTCCTCGTACTCGGGGTTGCCCCAGGTGAAGTTGTCGAGGAGGGCGATGCGCCTGCCGCCGACGGCGACGTTGTTCCGCACCGCCTCGTCGATGGCCGAGGCCGCCATCCAGTAGGGGTCGATCTTGCCGTAGCGGGGGTTCACGCCGCACGAGATGGAGATGCCCCGCCACGAGTCCTCCAGGGGCTTGAGGACGGCGGCGTCGTTGGGCCCCGCGTTCCAGCCCTGCAGGGGCTTCACCACGGTCTGCCCCTTCACCTCATGGTCGTAGCGCCTCACCACCCTCTCCTTGCTCGCGACGTTGGGCGCCGCCAGCAGCCTCCTCAGGACCTCCCCCAGGTCGGAGGGCTCGGGGAACTCGGGCTCCCCCCGCTCGGGCGGCCTCCAGGCGGTGGCGCGCCTGACCCGGGGCGGGCTGAAGAGGGCTCCGAGATCGAGGCGGGCCACGAGCACGCCGTCGTAGTAGACGCGGGCGTCTCCGCCCTCCGTGTATCTGCCGATGACGGTGGCCTCCACCTGTTCGTCTTCGAATATCTGGAGCACCCGGTCCAGGTTCTCGGGGGGCACGGCGAGGAGCATCCGCTCTTGGGACTCGGAGACCCATATCTCCCAGGGCGCCATATCCGGGTACTTGAGGGGGACCCTGTCTAGGTGGACCTCGGCGCCGAGGCCGTAGCGGTCGGCGGTCTCGCAGACCCCGCAGCTGAGGCCCCCGCCGCCGATGTCGGTTATCCCTGAGCCCAGCCTCCCCGCGCTGATCCGCTTGACCGCCCGCTTGATCTTCTCCTCCTCGATGGGGGAGGCTATCTGGACCGCCGGCCTCGAGACCTCCTCGGACTCCTCGGTGAGCTCGGCGGAGGCGAAGGTGACGCCGTGGATGCCGTCGAGGCCGGTCCGCCCGCCGGCGAGGACGATGTAGTCCCCGGGCTTCACCTCCCTGACGTACCGGTCCTTCCTGAGGACGCCGACGCAGCCGGCGTAGACGACGACGTTCCCCGTGTAGTCCTCGTCGAAGACGGTGGCCCCGTTGACGGTGGGGATGCCGATGCTGTTCCCGTAGGAGCCGATGCCATCGACGACGCCCCTGAACAGGTAGGCGGGGTGCTTCACCCCCTCGGGGAGCCTCCCGTAGTCGAAATCCAGGGGGCCGAAGCAGAGGACGTCCATGCAGGCGATGGGGTCCGCCCAGACGCCGAGGACGTCGCGGATGACGCCCCCGAGGCCCGTGGCGGCGCCGCCGAAGGGCTCGATGGCGGACGGGTGGTTGTGGGTCTCCACCTTGATGGCGACGGCGTGCTCCCCGTCGAGGTCGACGATGCCCGCGTTGTCCTCGAAGACGCTGAAGCACCAGTCGGGCCCGAGCTCCTCGACGACGCGGCGGATGTAGGTCCTCAGCAGCCCGTCGATGACCCCCTCCGGCGTCTCGATGACGCCCTTGAAGGTCTTGTGGAAGCAGTGCTCGCTCCACGTCTGATCGTAGGTCTGGAGCTCGACGTCGGAGGCATCCCTGCCGACGGCGGCGTAGTGATCCCGGATGGCGCGCATCTCCTCGACGCTGAGGCCGAGGCCGAGGGCCGCGGCGACCTCCCTCAGCTCGTCGTCGCCCGCCCCCTCCAGGCGGATGGTGAAGTGCTCGAAGGGGTGGGGGCTCCTGGCTATGCGGCTCATCGCAGCTCCCTTATCTCGAACCTGTAGTCGTCCTTGGTCGGGTTCGTCAGCAGCCTTCGGCACATCTCATCCACGGCCGCCTCCGCCTCCTCCCTGCTGTCTGCCTCAAGGGTCACCTCGTAAGCCTTGCTCGCCCTCACTTCGATGACCCGATAGCCGAGCCCCTGAAGCGCCCTGGCAGTCGTCTCCCCCTCGGGGTCGGAGTAGCCGGGCTTCAGCCTAACATAGACCGTCGCGACGTACCTCACAGCGGACACACCTCCCCATTCCCGTCGCCGCCGTTCCCTGTAACAACCGCGCCAGGATGGGACGGCGCGAGCCATTATCTCTAATCAAACAGGTCAAATATTAAAAGACTTTCCCCTATCTTTTAACACATCCAGTTAAAAAGAAGGGGGCCGGCCGCTCGATAATCCTATACGGAGGAAACCCATCAGGCAGACTTCGACCTTGCGGTCATGGTTAGTTTTATCTCCCCTAACCCCTTAATCCGTTGCGGGACGGTTCTACATGCGCCTCAAGGCCTTCTCCATCAGGCAGCGCGGCGGCAGGACCCAGTTCGAGATATACGTCTCCACCCTGCCCGCGTATCAGCTCATCGAGAGGTGCGCCATCGACCGGTGGACGCCCGAGAACCCTGAGGGGTATCAGCGCCTCCCCGACGAGCGCCGCCTCAGCGGGGGGAGGGGCTCCGCCGTCCGGTACCTTATGAGGGAGCTCGGCTGCTTCCCGACCTCGATCCTGGTTAACGTCCGCGGCGATCTCAGCTTTGAGGCGGAGCACGACCTCGGCTGGTGTGTCCTCGGCGAGCTGACTATCGGCGACGACGAGAAGCTCTGGCTCATCGATGGGCAGCACAGGGTGGAGGCCCTGAAGCGGGCGATGGAGAGGAACGCCGACTTCGAGGAGTACCCCGTCATCGTCTCCCTGCTCCGGCTGCCGAGGCGGTTCGACGAGTTGATGCTCTTCTACATCGTCAACCGCCGCCAGCGGAGCGTCCCCACCGACCTCGCCTACAGGCACCTCCAGCGGATGCTCTGGGAGAAGGGGGCGGAGTGGCTCTACGAGCTGGAGGGGAGGCGGGGCGTCCGCCTAGGCCTCGCCACGGAGATCGTCGACTACCTTAACGGGGACCCCCGATCCCCCTGGCGCGGCCGGGTGAGGCGGATCGGGGAGGAGAGGCGCGAGGAGCACATCATCCACGACAAGCCCCTCATCCGGTCCGTGGCCGAGATCCTCCGCGAGCGTGTGTTCGAGGGGATGCCGATAAGGGAGCTCGCCGACCTCCTCATCGACTACTGGAACGCCGTCTCCAAGATCTACCCCCGGGCCTTCGAGGAGCCGCAGGCATACACGCTGCTGGCGACCCCCGGCATCTTCTCCCTCCACATGCTCTTCCCCTCCGTCTACGCCCGATGCGCGAAGGGGGGCTTCATCAACGAGGACGGCATGCGGCGGACCCTGACCCGGCTGCTGGAGGAGACGCCGGGCCACCCGCAGCCCGAGTTCCGGAGGCCCCTCACCCTCGACTTCTGGTCCAAGGAGCACGGCCCCGCCATCGCCATCTCCACCAGCCTACAAACCATCAAAACCCTCTACATGAACCTAGCGCGAAAGATCCAGCTTGTAGAAAAGCATGGATAGAGCCCTCCCAGAATATTCTATATCCATTTAGAGGATGCAAGACGAAATCGAGTCCTAGAAATCTCGGAGGATTTATGGCATTGCTGGTTATTTCATGACTGCGACCGGCGACCCGGAATTTTATTTAAATTTTGTGTAACTGAATCCCTATTTAATAATAGACAAAATTGGAACTGGACCGGGACACCGCTTGAACTATAACCAGAATGACAAACGGAACGGCAATAATATTAAGAGATTTCCGCCTTTTTGGTAAAAACCCATAACAGTTTTCCACCCATGAACTATTGCCTTATTTATTGGGACTTTCCGTATATTTTTATAGCAAAATTAGGGATCCCGCGGAGGGCGTTGATCATTAATTAATATTTTCATGTAAATATTGTTCGCACTAGAAGTGAACGTAATTTCACTTTACAATAAAATATGATGAGCGAGGATTCCTTAAACATGGGGGCGAGTTTTGAGGGATAGAGATGAGCACATCCATAGAGCACTTGCCCACCCTATTCGGAGACGCATCATCTCCTACCTACAGGAGAACACATATGGTTCGTTCACCGAGTTACTGAAAGCTGCTGGCACCCGTGATCACGGCAAACTCGGTTTTCATTTAAAGGCATTAGGGGCGCTGATTGGATATGAGCGATCTAAAAAGAGATACCATTTAACGAGCGAGGGACTGTTGGCCGCCGAGTTGCTCTGGGAGACACGATTTAACCTGATCGAGACCATTCACTTCACAGAGAAGGTGACCACGAAGATACATGGATTGCTGGACGAGAACAAGATCTATAGCGTGGTGAAGGAGGAGTTCGAGAAGTCGAAACGGTATAATATGAGCATCCTCTTGTTGACCGAGGACGGATCTCGGCTAAAAATCAAGGAAACGTCAATATCACCCGGGAAAATAAAGGCGACAGAAAAACTGACCCGGCTCCGGCTGAGAGAGTACCATATTGATCTGAACAAGTCGAGCATCTACAGGCAGGTCGTAAGAGAGGGAAAAACTGTTCAAGTCAACGTTAGGGCCACAATAGATGAACTGTTTCCTCGACCCCTATCTAGTTTGATATCAATGATATTTGGTTATGACAAAAAGTCTTGCATCCTGACGCCATTGAAAAAACATGGAAAAATCATAGGGGTCTTCGCCATGTCTTCCACTAACCTTGCCGATTACTTCATACCTTCAGTGAAAAACCTCGCTCAGCATATCTCAAGCGCCATAGAACTCGCTGAAGAACACGCCAAGCTCCTGCTCGCGGAGGAGAAGCTTAGATGCTACTCCGAGCATCTGGAAATGTTGGTCGAGGAAAAGACTAGAAAACTAAGAGCCTCTGAGAGAAGATACCGAGCTTTATTCGACGCTGTCGCTGACGGCCTTTTTCAGACCGATCTCGAAGGCAACTATATTATGGTGAACCCTGCGTTCGCAGCCATATTCGGCTACAAGCCCGAGGATATGCTTCACGGCGGGGTCAAAACCTGGGAGACCTATGCGTCTGATAAGGAGAGAGCGGCGTACCTCGAAGAAATCAGGGAGAAAGGTGGGCTTAAAAACAAGGTGCTGCGGTTCAGGCGACGAGATGGTTCAATCGGCTGGATTGAGGTCTCAGTCAGCCCGCGTCGAAGCGAAAACGGAGAGATCATCGGCTACGAGGGAATAGTTAGAGACATCACCGAACGCAAGAAGGTAGAACAGGCCCTGAGAGAATCCGAGGAGAGATATAGAAAGCTGTTTGAGGAAGCATTGGATGCCATCTTCGTTGCTGACGCCGATACGGGTATATTGATCGACTGTAATCGCGCAGCGTGTGAACTGGTCGGAAGAGAGAAATCGGAACTGATTGGTAAACACCAGCGGATTCTCCACCCTCCTGAGACGATAGAAGAAAATTTTAGCGTGACGTTTAAACAGCATCTCAACGAGAAAGAAGGACAGATTCTAGAAACACAAGTTATTACAAAGAACGGGGAGATCAAGGAGGTCGCAATCAAGGGGAACCTCTTTGAGCTTGGGGGTAAAAAGCTAATTCAAGGAATATTCAGGGACATAACCGAGCGCAAGCGGGCAGAGAAGCTGCTTAATGAAGTCTATGAGAACAAGGTCGCACTAGGCGCGACTCCCCACCTCAACTCGATCTAAGCATCGATGAAACTCCGAGTGATGAGATGATCGAAGACCCTTTTCTCGACTATCCCGACTTCGGGCGAGTCCTTGACCAGATGGCTGAGAGGGGTCTACACCTATATTATCACAGGGTCCGCGCCGCCTTTAAAGACGCGGGGACAAGGTGGCGCGAAAAATGGGAGCCTCGTATCCGCGCCTGGAGGCGTAAAGCCCGAATATGGGACGCGTTTTCGCGCATCTTCGATAAGGAGGTCCTTTCCGTCCCGCCTATCCCTGATTTAAGGGTCTCCGATCCCAGGTTAGCTGAGATCATTGAAAAAATTCGAAGGGCTTTTCAGGCCCAAAGGGACTTGGTGGAACTCCAGAACTGGCTGTTGCTAGACGCTAAAATCAATTATCCGGCGCCGTTCGCCAAGTTCGTTGAACGGAGCCTCATGGAATGGAGAACGTCGAGGGGCGGTGAGGTCTCGTCACCGCTTTTTGAAGTGGCGCCCAGGGGGACACTCGATCAGCTCAAAGAGGTCGAACAGGTTTTACGGTTTATCGAGAGCACCAATCCCATCGGAAAGATGGACGGCCTTCCCGTTCACAGCTCAGAAGAGTTTGAGTACGTGAGGCTATGGCTTCGATCGATCCTAGGGTTATCCGCTGATGGAAAAACTCTGTGGAGTGTTCGAGATGTAAGGAAAATATACGGCTGGAGGGGGATGGGTAAAAAGCTGGGATGTGAGGCGAACCCCGAGCAAATCCGCCTGTCATGCGCGCGCGACGGCCATTTGACGGGTCCTCACACCACGTAGCTTGCCCAGAATCCCTCAACACATCTTCGATCCTCGCTTAAATTATATCTCTCTAGTGTCCTTTCTAACTTGTTCCAGAAATAAGCGCGTAAGAGAGAACAAGACCTCTATGAGCCCGGCGCGGAAGATCCAGCTTGCGGAGGAGAGCTAGGCTCTCTCGACGCGCACTTTCTCGCCGCCTCTCACCTTTTTGAAGACGGTGGGGTCGCCGAGGATGTGGCCGAAGACGTTCACCGGGCTGGCGGGCCTGATCTCGCCGCCTCGGCTGGCGGGGGTCGGGCCGAAGAAGATGCAGAAGGCGCTCCCGGGCGGCCAGTAGCCG
>QMXQ01000040.1 GCA_003662205.1 Candidatus Bathyarchaeota archaeon | reverse complement strand
GCAGGGAGTGGGGCTGGGGCAACGTCATCGTGACGTCGGTGGCGACCGAGGCCAACCGGCGGTTCGAGGGGATGACTGTGGAGGAGATCGCCGAGGCGAGGGGAGCGACGCCCGTCGAGGCCGTGCTCGACCTCGTCCTGGAGGAGGAGAACGCCGTCACCATGGTCGGCTTCAGCATGTCCGAGGAGGACATCCGCACGGTGATGTGCAGCCCCCTCCAGATGGTCTGCACGGACGGCATCATCCTCGGCAAGCCCCACCCAAGGGTTTACGGCAGCTTCCCCCGGGTTCTCGGCCGTTATGTCCGTGGGGAGGGCGTCCTGGGGCTGGAGGAGGCGGTCCGGAAGATGACGTCGCTGCCGGCGCAGCGCCTCGGCCTCCACGACCGTGGCCTCCTCAGACCAGGCCTCTGGGCAGACATCACCGTCTTCAACCCCGACACCATCATAGACCGGGCCACCTACCAGGACCCCCACCAGTTCCCCGAGGGCGTTGAATACGTTGTCGTCAACGGCGTGGTCACGGTGGACGGCGGCGTCCACACGGGGGCCCGCGCCGGCAGGGTTCTACGGCATCGCGCCGCCCCTCGTGGGTCTTTGACTCGTAAATAAATTTATACGCTGACACGTAAGGTTCGTAGGATACGGCGGGAGCCTGATGGAGAACGCCATCGAGGTGAGGGACCTCGTCAAGAGCTTCGGCAACGTCGTGGCGCTGAAGGGGTGCAGCTTCACCGTCAGCGACGGCGAGGTCTTCGGCCTCATCGGCCCCAACGGCGCGGGGAAGACGACGACCCTGCGGATCGTCGGCACCCTCATCAAGCCCACCTCCGGCTCCGTCTCGGTCTTCGGCGTCGACGTGGTGCGCAGCCCCGACAGGGTGAGGGGGATGATCAGCTACCTGCCCGAGGAGGCGGGGGCCTACCAGAACCTCTCGGGGGACGAGTATCTCCGGTTCATGGCGAGCTTCTACGCCGCCGGCGGCAGGGAGGTGGAGGATATGGTCGAGGAGGGGCGGCGCATCTCCGGCCTCGACGAGCGGCTCAAGGACAGGGTGAAGGGGTACAGCAAGGGGATGAAGAGGCGGCTCCTGCTGGCCCGGGCGCTGATGGTGCGGCCGAGGCTCGCCATCCTCGACGAGCCGACCTCCGGCCTCGACGTCGTCCACGCGTACCACGTCAGGCGGATGATCAAGGACTATGTGAAGGAGCGGGGGGTGACGGTGCTGCTGTCGAGCCACAACATGCTGGAGGTGGAGTTCCTCTGCGATAGGGTCGCCCTCATCAATAAGGGGGTGATCGTCGCCGAGGGGAGGCCCGACGAGCTGAAGCAGCGGTACGGCGCCGAGAACCTTGAGCAGGTGTTCATGGAGGCGACGAGGCTTGGGTAGCGGCCTGACCACCCTCATAGTCAAGGAGGTGAAGGAGCTCGTCCGCGATCCGAAGATACTTATCGGCGTCATACTGATGCCCCTCCTCATCTTCCCCATCATGGGCTCCGCCATAAGCATCTCCCAGAAGTCCGTGGAGAGGGCCATCCTCTCGGCCTCCTTCGCCGTCTACGACGGGGACGGGGGCGACGTCGCGAGGTCGCTCATCGACTACCTCGACGCGAACAACGAGATCATCGAGATCGACGCCCCGAGCCTCGAAGACGCCCTCCTGGCATTCCAGGAGACGAACGCCTCCGTGCTCCTCTACATCCGCGAGGGCTACTCGGAGAACATCACAAGCGGCCGAAGGGGCGGCGTCAAAATCTACGCGAACCTGGAGACCCTCACCATCGCCGAGACCGGCAAAACGGACGTGATCAGCCGCCTGATCGGCATCTACAACGTCGAGTACTCCAAAAGCAGGATCGAGAGGCTGCTGGAGGAGGCGGGGGAGACGGCTGACCCCGACGCCGTCAGGAGCCCCCTCTCCATCGCCTACGCCTCGGTGATCAAGGGGAACGTGCTCGAAGTCCATCCCCAGGCCATCTTCGGCCTCGTCATGTCCCAGAGCATCATGCTCCCCATCATGATGATGATCATGCTCATGTTCGCCATCCAGATGGCGGCGACGAGCATCGCCCTTGAGAAGGAGCAGAAGACCTTGGAGACGTTGATGACGCTCCCCGTCGGCAGGATGACCATCCTCACCGGGAAGCTGGCGGGCTCCATCGTCGTCGCCGTCGCCGGCGCCGTCTCCTACATGATCGGCTTCGGCTACTACATGAACGCCGCCTTCGGCTTCGCCCCCGAGATGACCAGCATGAGCCTGGGGGAGGCGGGCATCGGCCTCCAGCCCCTCGGCTACCTCCTCCTGGGCGTCGCCATCTTCGTCACCCTCGTCTCGGGCCTCGCCCTCGCCATCTCTCTCGCCGTCTTCACCGACAACGTCCGGAGCGCCCAGAGCCTCACCGGCTTCCTGGTCATCCCCGTCATCATCCCCGCCATCATCCTCATGTTCACTGACCTCTCGATGCTCCCCGAGGCGGTCCGGTGGATCCTGCTGGTGATCCCGTATACCCACAGCATCGTCGCCTCCAAGGCTGCCTTCCTCGGCAACTACGCCGCCGTCGCCGGGAGCATCGCCTACATCAGCGTCTTCACCGTCGTCGTCCTCTATGTCGCCGCCCGCATCTTCTCCACGGAGCGGGTCATCACAGCCCGCATCAGGTCCTTCAGCCTCCGCGACCTGCTGCTGCGCAAACGTTAAGATAAAGAGAGGAGTTCTGTCTCCTTATGGGTTCCATGCTAGTTCCTGAGATAAAAGGGAAATGATTTTCGTAAAATAGCGAAACTTTCGCTAAATAACGAAAGATTTATGTCTCTGGGGATATCCTAACGTAGATGAGACCCCTGCTGGGATGAGTGTGAAGTTAACATCGAAGAAAGCCTTCAAGGTCGTAAAATACCTACTGCAGCACCCCGAGATCAGTCAACTAGACCTTTCAAAGAGAACCGGCGTCGCCCTGGGATATGTAAACACGATTGTAAATTTCCTAGTCGATCTCAACATAGTTACGAAGGAGTCACGACGATGCATATTGAAAAACCCGGTACGTTTACTTGAAAAGATTGCTTTTGAGCGCCCTCTGAATAGGTTGATAGCAACGTCATTTCGCCTAGCGACCACTTCAATCAAAGAAGGTGAGAAAATTGTCAACAACGCATGTATAACCAACGATATAAAATACGGTTTCACTGTTTTCAGCGGTATGCGGCGATTCTATGAATATCATATAACATATCCCTCAATTCACGTATACATCTCAAATATCAAAATCGAGGAGGCCATAGAACATGGAGAGGGGCCAATAACTTTGTTCCTTATCACTCCTGACCACCCTGATATATTGATGGAAACCATTGAGATAGATGGATTCTCCGTCTGTACAAAACCCCAGATCGCTGTAGATCTATTCTCAAGTGGAGTTGGCAGAGACGCGGCTATCAAGTTTCTGGAGGTCTTTCAAGATGAGCGATATCTTATCTGAGGCATCCTACCAGGAGTTCCTTGCCCTCCTCGATTGGTTCTATCTAAAAGGCCCCATTCCAATCATCATCGGTGGATGGGCTGTTTTCTTCTACAATTCTTATCTGGGTTCGGTGGACATCGATCTGGTCGGTCCTAGCATGGGCGGACTCTTCTATGAAGCTCTAGAGAGCTATGAGATCGCCCATGGATACGAAGAGGTGAGAAGAGGTTTATTGGGTCTGGAGAGGGTATGTAGAAAACCGATCATCAAAGATGGAGAGCTCCACGGATATGTTGAGATCGACGCTTGCACGTATGAGTCTAACCAAAGCGGCTTCCACGAAAACCCCGATATTAAACTACCTTATGCTCTTTGCGCCGACCCAAAACTGCGGCGGAGTGTCGAACTTGGTGAGAGACGCGAGGCTTTCATCCCCAAGAAACCGTTACTCTTCCTATATAAGTTAAAAGCCCTGAGAGACAGGGCGTACGATCTCAGAGTAAGGGGCGCAGTAATGAGTGCTGAGAGAAGAGCGTGGCTTCAAAGCAAGTGGAGCAAAGATGGATCAGATCTGATCGCCCTCCTGGACCCAGAACCAAGGAGATACGTCGTTGAGGAACAGTTCGATTTCAACCTTCTGAAGCGGCTCATAGAAACACAAGGCCTAGAGTTCGCCTTGAGCAGTGTAAAAGAGCTACCAAACATGAGAAGCTCGTTAGATAGATATCATAATGCAGAACGAGAAGAAGTAGAGGAGTGGGTTAACAATTTATTATCCAAAATCTGAACGTATCTCAAAATCATTTATTATGCACCAAACTAACTACCGACATTTTCATAACCATAATCGTTAAATCCGCTCGAACCCACTCTCACCGATACGCCTCGGAGACCCACGCCATGAGACCGAGCAAGTTGAAGGGGATAGTCTTCGACCTCGACGGGACCCTCATCCACTCCAGGGTCAACTTCCCCGAGATGAAAAGGCGGATGATCAGCATCCTAGAAGGCGAAGGCGTCCCCCCGGGCCTCCTCACCCCGAGGGAGACCACCGTAATCCTCCTGGAGAAGACGGAGAGGGTCTGGGACGAGCAGGGGAAGCCCCCGGCGGAGAGGGAGAGGGTCCTGGACGCCCTCGACGAGGTGATGAACGAGACCGAGCTGGAAGCCATCCCCACCATCAAGGAGGTGGAGGGCGCCTCCGAGGCGGTCCGCAGGCTGAAGGAGATGGGGTACAAGCTCGCGGTCCTCACCCGGGGCCACCACGCCTACGCCGTCGAGGCCCTCAGGAAGACGGGGATGCTCGAATACTTCGACCTGGTCCTAGGGCGGGGGGAGACGCCTAGGCCGAAGCCATACGCCGAGGCGCTGGAGCACACCGCGAAGCTGATGGGGCTGACCCTGGACGAGATCCTCTTCGTCGGCGATCACCCCATCGACTCCACGTGCGCGGAGAGCGCCTGCGTCCAATTCGTCGCCGTCCTCACGGGCTCGACCCAGAGAGAGACCTGGGCAGAGCACGGACAGACGACGATCCTGGACAGCGTCAGGGACCTCCCCGACTACCTGGCGGAGGGGTGACCCCGCAGCTTTCATATCCCCCATCAAACCCATTATACCTGTGAAGTTCTCATGGGCGAACAGTTGGACCCTTTCGGCGACACCGTCGACAGGCTCGTGACCACGGGCCTCGGGAAGCTCAACCATGAGGTCCTCAACCCCGGCATCGTCCCTGCCGTCCACGCCGAGGCCCGCCGTATCTACGGGAGGCCCCTCACCCTCCTCGCGGCGGAGCGCCTCATGGAGACCGTTGAACGGGATGACAACGTCCTCATCGTAGCCAACAGCATCGAGATGGACGGCCCGCCCGGCGCCGCGGCCCTCGCCCGGGCCCTCGACGCGGCCCTAGACGCGAGGCCCATCATCGTCACCTCATGGGAGCCCGACCCCCTCCTCCCCGACGAAGAGCGCCTGCGGCGGGTTCTGCCGGAGACCTGCATCGCCGCGGGGCTGATGCCCGTCGCCTACGACCTGCTCCGCCGCCGGGCTCACCGCGTCCACATCCATCCGTTCCCCGCGGAGTGCATCACCACCTCGAAGGTGCTAGCCCACGAGCTCCTAGACCGGTTCGACCCCGCCGCCGTCATCACCACGGAGGTGATCGGGAGGAACGAGAAGGGGGTCTACCACTCCGCCATGGGCTACCCCCTCCACGAGGAGCTAGCCCCCCACGACAAGGCCGACAGGCTCGACTACATCCTGGAGGCCGCCGTCGACAGGGGCGTCCCCTCCATCTCCCTCGGCGACAACGGGAACGAGATGGGCTTCGCCCCCATCGCCGACGCCTGGCGCCGCCACCACCCCTACGGCGCGAGATGCCACTGCCCCTGCGGCGGAGGCATCGTCAGCGCCACCCCCTCCGACATAGTCATCCCCGCCGCCACCTCCAACTGGGGGTGCTACGGCGTCGAGGCATGCCTCGCCAGGTTGAAGGGCGACCCCGCCGTCATGCACGACGGAGAGACGGAGCACCGCCTGCTCCACGCCTGCGCCTCCGTCGGCGTCACCGACGGCGCCACCGTCTGGTGCACCCCCACAGTCGACGGCACACCCCACCTCGCCTCCGTCTACGTCGTTGAACTGCTCCATATGACGGTCACCCAGAGCCTGAGGACCCTCCACCGACCCTGGTAGTAGGCTCCGCATCCGGGGGTTGAGCCTCCGTGCTCGGGCGCCTTGGAGAGATACTTTTTTATCGCCACCTCAGCGAGTATATTATAATTTAAGCCAGGGCGGAGCCGGAGCAGGCGTCCGCTGGAGGTGGTTTGATGTCGAAGAAGAAGCAGGAAGAGTATATGCAGAAGCTCAACCAGGCGATGGCGATCCTGAACAGGGTGGCGGAGGACAACACGACGCCGAGGAACATCAGGCGGACGGCGAAGCAGGCATCCGACATACTACTCGACGAGAGCCTCTCGCTGGCCGCGAGGGCGGCCAACGCCATCGACCTCCTCGACGAGATCTCCCAGGACCCGAACATGCCGATGTATACCCGCACCCGGCTTTGGAACGTTATAAGCGTCCTCGAGGGGATCAGGGACTAAAGTCCTCCATTCATGAACGAAACCCTCGGCGGATTTCACCCCAAGGCCGGATACATCGCGCCGGTCACCTTCCTCGCCAGAATCCTCGCATCAATATGGAGGCAGCGGACAGGCGGAGCGCAAGAACGCTACGGGTCCTCAGGGATCGCTATGGTTGCCTCACGCTATCTGTGGATGCCTCTCGGGCAGGGAGTCCCCTGGTTCGTCGCCCTAGTCCCTGCTCAAATCTTACGATTATCTTTTAAAAGTAAAGTGCAATCATCCGTCTGAGATCTATGGTTAAGATGATCGAACTCTATTTTCCCGAGTTGGACCTTGGCGTGAGGGCCCGCCTTCTTGAGGAGGATGAGCCCGAGCTATGCGAGATTCTGTGGAAAAATCTGGAGAAGCCTCTGAAGCTGTTCTGTCGCCACCCGGTCTCGACGGGGGAGGAGTTCAGCGGGGAGTCGAGACCGCCCCGGCATCCGGTCAGGTCGGGCACCCAGGCCCAGCCTCTCGGTAGGAGGAGATGGCTCTTCAGCCGCATCCCTCCGGGGAGTGTCATCTACGCCATCTTCGGGGGCTACGGCGGCCTCAGCCTAGTGTACGGGCCATGCACGGAGCCCCTGCCCGCCCGGGGAGGCATCGTGGGTAAGGTAGTGAAAGAGGATTGGAAGAACATGGTGAAAGCTGGGAAGGCGGTTTGGCATGCCCAATACATGACCCACAAGCCCTTCTTCATGGTGGCGAGGAGGTGGAAGGGATGAAGGACTGGCGCGAGGTAAAGGAGGCCATAGAGAGGGACATCGACCGCATCTGGTGGGAGGAGCCCGAGGAGGTTACAAAGTCGAAGCTCGGCATTTTCCCGAGCGGGGCCGGCGTGGGAGGCCAGGTGCTGGGAAACCTATTCTTCCAAGTGGCGGACACCCAGGCGATGGGATGGTGGACGGCGGAGCCCGCGATGAAGTACGCCTTCGAGGACCCTACCTTCACGGTGGAGCACTGCAAGAGGATGTGGAAGTACATAACCCTCCACATGGCGAAGCTGATGGGAGACGTGGATCCGCCGGGCTGCCCCGCGCCGTGGTTGAATCTGCCGAAGCTCAAGGAGTTCGCCGAGGACATCGTCGAGTCCTTCCCCAGCATCAAGACCAAGGAGGAGTTGAGGGACCTTCTATGGAGCTGGTTCAACTACGTCAACTGCCTTAATCGATGGTTCTTCCTAATCTTCCCGTGGCACCTCGGAGAGATGTTCCCCCTCATGACCCGAGAGCGGATCGAGAAGCTGCAGAGATTCATGGAACCGAGGCCCGAGTGAAATATTCGACACACCATGGAGGGTTTCACAGGGACACATGGAGTGGAACGCTCACCCCCTCACGCAGCGGCGAGCATGTGGTGCGCGTAACTTTTATCTAATTACTTGAGAGTCTATTGCTATGAAAGTTCTGGCATTCAACGCTAGTCCAAGGAAGAAAAAAGGTGTCTCGGAGATTATCATGAACCTTTTTCTAGAGGGGGCGGCGGAAGGAGGCGCGGAGACAGAGCGATATTACATCCTGGACCTAAATATAAAAGGGTGCATTGGCTGCTTCAAGTGCTGGGTAGAAACCCCCGGAAGGTGCATTTACAGGGATGACATGGACTGGGTTATACCTAAATTTATGGATGCGGATGTCATCTATTTAGGGACGCCAATCTACAACTACAATATCACTCACTACCTCCAGAGGATGATGGAGCGAATGCTCCCCACAGCGCTTCCCTATATGGAGGAAAGAGAAGGATCAACGAGACACCCAGAAAGACACGAAAGGAAGGCGCAAAAAATTGTATTAGCCGCCGTGGCAGGATTCCCAGACACCGAGAATTTCAATCAGGCAAGGGCGCTCTTCCCAAACGCGATTTACATTTTTCTACCGGCAGCCCAAATCCTACAGGACCCGGAAGGGAGCAAATATCTCTCCGATTTCAAAGACGCCGTGAAAGAGGTTGGAAGGCAGATAGTAACTCGGGGTGAGATCGATGAGGCTTTGAAAGATAAATTGGTAGTTAGCTTCTCGCCTGAATTTAAGAAGAAGATAAGAGAGCGGGCCAACAAGTTTTTTGAAGCTCTTATGCAAAAGACGTAATTTGTTATGATGTGGAAAATGAGTTGAGAGATGAAATAACTATTGTGGAGAAGCATTATCTGAGTCCATTTGAGCATATAATAATGGGAGCCGAATAAATGTGGGATTTCTGCTTATGAAAATATAGGAAATTCGAAATAGCTATGCTGTTGTCCAAAGGTGTAGTGCGATCCTAGGGGATGCCTTGTCTCCAATAAGAGGTCACAGTTTAAATTCGAGCGCATCGTATCATTCATTGAAGGAAAATGAGAGAGACGAGAGCCGAACTTGTGATCGAAGAGCATGAATATGTGAGTTCTACCTGCGGTTTTGGCGAAGTTCGTCTCTCCCATTAACCCAGTCGAGATGATCTGATTTGGAGAGGAGATACTTCGAGCGGAGACCTAGGATCGAGAGCGTCGGGGCCATCGCCGTCGCTCTCATCATAATCATCGGCGGCGTCCTCGTCTTCAGCGTCGGCCGCGTCAGCGTCGGATACGTCGCGGTGGTCGTCGACCCCCTCCTCGGAACGACCTCGGCGGTGGGGGACGGCGCGAACGCCCGCTACTTCCTCAAGCCTCCCTGGGCCAGCGTCTTCAAGGTCTACGTCGCCACCGACAGCGTCCACATGTGGAGTGAGGACAAGAGCATCGGCGACTTTCCCGCGGTGCCGACTCTCACAAAGGACGGCCTCAAGGTTGACGTGGACATCACCGTCAGGTGGAGCCTAGCCCCGTCCAACGTCGTCGACCTATTCAGGCGGTTCCCCGCCCTGGACTGGAAGGAGCGGGCCATCATCCCCATCATCCGCGAGACCATCAGGAACCTCATCGTCGACTTCACCGCCATCGAGACCATAGAGAGGCGGGGCGTCATCAGCGCCAGGATGGAGGAGGCCCTCGCCGAGGCCTTCGACCGGGAGGCGTCCCTCGCGGGGGCCGTCGTCCTCGAGGCCGTCAACCTGAGGAGGATCGCGCTGCCGGAGAACTTCGTCAACGCCATAGAGAGCAAACTCGCGGCCGAGCAGCTCTCCATCGCCGCGGAGTTCAACAAGACCCGGATCCTCGTCCTCGCCAACGCCACCGCCCAGTCCCAGATCATACGGGCGGAGGGGGCGGCTAAGGCGAAGATCATCATAGCGAACGCCACGCGGGAGGCCATCGACGCCATAGCGGCCCAGCAGCCGGGGCTGAACGCGACCCAGCTGACGAACCTCTACCTCTACCTGGAGACGCTGAGGAACATCGCCGAGTCCGGCGGAGGAACCTTCATCATAGTCACCGGCGACACCGGCCAGTTCCTCATCCCCCTACCCCCTAGCCGCCGATGAGCGCCCGCCCTCGGTTTT